>NZ_CAXSVO010000034.1:0-36502 GCF_964240875.1 Ruminococcus sp. 5_1_39BFAA
ATAGAAACCTGCACAATGCAAGGATTTTTTTCTTTTTTCGCACTTACCAGCAGATAACCTCGCAGCCGTTCTCTGTCACAACTACGGTCACCTCCCACTGAGCTGACGGCAGGCCGTCTTCTGTGCGGACTGTCCATTCGTCTTCCTCATCGGTATAAATCTCATCACTTCCCATGTTCACCATTGGCTCAATGGTAAACATCATTCCGGGAACCATGATCACACCGCTGTTTTCCTCTGAAGTATAACTGACCCAGGGGTCCTCATGAAACTCCAGCCCAACGCCGTGTCCGCCAATCTCTCTTACAACCGTATAGCCGTTTTCAACTGCATGGGCATGGACAGCATGTCCCATGTTGCCGATGGGTTCCCAGGGTTTCACCTTTGATATTCCGATCTCCACGCATTCCTTGGTCACCTGCACCAGCCGCTTCTTCTCCGGGCTCACCTCCCCGATACAGAACATACGAGAGGAATCTGAGAAATAGCCATTGTAAATTGTGGATACATCCACGTTTACAATATCCCCTTCCTTTAAAATCTCTTCCTCGGAAGGGATGCCATGGCACACCACCTCATTGATGGAGGTGCAGACACTCTTGGGAAATCCCTCGTAATTCAGCGGCGCAGGAATTCCTCCGTGGCGCACTGTCTCCTCATGCACCCATCTGTCGATCTCCGCCGTGGAAACACCGGGACCGATATGCTCTGCCACATAATCTAAGACAGCAACATTGATCTTGCAGCTTTCCTTAATTTTTTCAATCTGCTCCGGGGTTTTGATCAGTTTATGGTCCAGCACCGGAAATCCCTGTTGGCGAAGCCTCTCCAGCTTTTCGTCAAAAGCCTCATGGCATTTTTTATACTTTTTTCCGCTTCCGCACCAGCACGGATCGTTTCTTCCAATTTTAACCGACATTTTTCTATCTCCTTTTTCAAAGTATTAGACAGCTTCTGCCTTTCTTTTCCCTGCAGGAAGATTCAAGACCGTGATTGCCGCGATTACAAGCAAGATTCCGGTCATCGATGCAGGCGTCATATCTTCATGGAAAACCACCACGCCGGCAAAGGTTGCCACAACAGGCTCTACGGAAGCCATTATGGACGCCGAGCTTGCCTTTACATATGACAGCCCTATTGTATAAAAAAGATAGGGCAGAACAGCCGTCACAAAAGCGGTGAGAAAAATCAGGAGCACAAGCCTTCCTCTGTCCTGTGCAGCAGAAATCTTCCCGATAATATCCCCCGGCTTACAGACCAAAAGCGCTCCCACGCCTCCGCACAGAAATGCATAGGTGGTAACGGTAAGGGGGTTATATTTTTTCAGTACATAAGTTCCCAAAATGCTGTAAAGTCCGTATCCAAACCCGGATAAAAGCCCCAGTCCAAGCGCTCCTGCTGACAGCCGCATATCTCCTCCCAGCCCGGATACAAGGACACAGCCTGCAAAAGCCATAATAAGAGCCGCAAATTTTTTCCCCGTCATTTTTTCATGAAACAGCACCAGCGACATAAGCATCACCATAACAGGCGCCGTATAGAGCAGAATCGCGGCTACGGAAAGGGATGAGATGGACATTGTGGTAAAATAGCAGACCGTAAACATCAGGATACTGCCAATGCCCATTCCCAGAAACCAGACCATATCTTTCACACAGATCTTCAGCTTCTCTCTGTCTGTCACTGCCGTGATCACAGCAAATAAAACAGCCCCTCCAATGATCCTCATGGACGCGATCTGAATAGAGGTAAATCCGTAGGTTCCCAGAGTCCGCACAAAGATACCCATAATCCCCCACAAAGTCCCCGCGATCAATATAAACACAGGTGCCAAACGTTTCATCTTAAGTCTTCTCCTATTCCCAGTCATTTCATAACATGCGACAGGTCATCCCAATGTCACATCCAGAATCATCATCAGCACAAACCCCGCCGCAAAAGCAATGGTTGCCACATTGCTGTGCTCTCCCTCGCTCGCCTCAGGGATCAGCTCTTCCACTACCACATAGAGCATGGCTCCGGCTGCGAATGACAAAAGGTATGGAAGCACCGGTGTAATATGTTCTGCCAGAAGCAGCGTCAAAGCTCCCGCCACAGGCTCCACCGCGCCGGAAGCAGCGCCGTACAGAAAAGCTTTTCCCCTGGTCGCACCGCCAGCTCTCAGAGGCATGGATATGATAGCACCTTCGGGAAAGTTCTGAATCGCAATTCCAATTGACAGAGCAAAAGCTCCGGCCAGCGTAACCATCTGGTTTCCCGTAGTAACCCCGGCAAAAACTGCCCCTGCCGAAAGTCCTTCCGGAATATTATGCAGGGTCACAGCAAGGACAAGCATTGTATTTTTTTTTAGCGTGCATTGGGGGCCTTCATGCTCCTCACATCCAAGATGCTGATGCGGCACATTTTTATCCATAAACAGCAAAAACGCAATTCCCAGCAAAAATCCCACAGCAGCAGGAACAAAAGCGAATTTTCCCATCCCCTCGCTCATATCCATAGCCGGAATCAGAAGGGACCATACCGAGGCAGCCACCATAACGCCGGAGGCAAAACCAAGAAAAGCTTTCTGTACCAATGGCTTTAATTCATTTTTCATAAAGAATACACAGGCAGAACCCAGTGTCGTTCCTATAAACGGAATCATTAATCCGAACAATATCTCCATACTGTCAACCTCTCAATTCATATAGGCTTTCCGTTCAGCAAAGCCACAGATATCATAGCACAATTTTTCTTAAAATGACACTGCTATTCTTAATTTATGCAAAAAAATCTCATCTGCCAATCTTCTCGTTACTATGAATGGTAATATCTTCTTTTCCATGTTTTACTTGCTCTTCTTTACATACTGTGCTATACTAATGCACTGAACCAAGGGAGCTTGTGTACACAGGCTGAGAGGAAGCAGGGGCTTCGACCTTTTAACTTGATTTGGATAATGCCAACGTAAGGAGGAAAAAAATGATGAATCTACTCGTGACTGCCGATGGCGGTCTCACAACTGCTGGCTATGTGGTTTCCGCTGCGGCGGTTATCATTCTCATAGCCATTGTCGCAATTCTTCTCAACAAAACAAGCAAAACAGTAAAGCTTACCACACAGCAGCTTGCAATCTGTGCCGTAGCACTGGCGCTTGCCTATGTTACCTCGTACATCAAAATTTTCAAGCTGCCCTTCGGTGGCTCTGTCACTCTGTTCAGCATGCTGTTTATCGTGCTGGTGGGATACTGGTATGGACCTAAGGTCGGAATCCTCACAGGACTTGTGTATGGAATTTTCCAGTTTCTTCAGGAGCCGTATGTGCTGTCCTTTTTCCAGGTATGCTGCGATTATATCCTGGCCTTCGGCGCTATGGGAATTGCCGGTTTCTTTTCCAAAGCAAAAAAGCATGGCCTTCAGAAGGCTTACATAGCAGCTATTATCGCCAGAGGCGCTTTCCATGCACTGGGCGGATATCTCTATTGGATGGACTATATGCCGGAGAATTTCCCGCAGTCCTTAGCAGCTTTATATCCTATTATCTATAATTACAGCTATATTCTTATGGAGGGCGTTCTGACTCTGATCGTCATTTCCATCCCGGCAGTCTCAAAAGCTTTGGATCAGATAAAGAAAACATCCGGAGCACTTACAACTGCCCACTGATCTTGAAATTTTAAAATGTTTTAAGCCAAAGCCCTGAACAGCCGCCGGTACCCTTGACCGGCGGCTGTATTTTTCAGTCCGTTTCTTCTGTTGCTTCAAGTTTTACGTATTTGGGTTGATCCGAATCTCTGTCGTATCCCAGACACAGATTCTTAAGCGCAGGCTCAGGAACGGCAAAACCCATATGAACAGTCTTTGTCTCTCCCGTCGCAAGGGATGTATTATAAAAGTGCGGCTCTCCCGGGTATGCGGATGCGTCAAAGTAAAAGGCCACATTATCGCATGCCAGCTTATAAGAGCTGCAGCCCCGGTAGTCTTCATTCATATCCACCATGCTTTCCTCCCATTTTTTAACCTCGTACCCGCTTCCATCGTCCAGTTTACTCAGATTGAGAAACTGCGGCTGGACATTCACATCGTCCGCATCCGTACCGCTCAGATTTTCCAGGACTGCTGTCACCTCCACGTATTTTACAGGGTAGATCCCAATCTCCTTGTTCACCAGACCCTCCTCCGCACTGTCCCAGTACGATGCGGTGAATGTATAATCCGGCAGAACTCCGTCTTCGCCCAAAAACTCCAATGTCTCCTCATAATCCGAGGTGGTATTTTCATTCAGCTTGCTCATATCCACCTTGTCACTTATCTTCATGTCTGTGATGGTCACCCGGATATCCGCGTCACTATCGCCTGTAAAAATTTCCTGGAAGCTTTCGCCCATATGGATAACGCTGCTTTCCTGCACGGCAGCCGCTTCGTGATCTATTCCCTCCTCTTCCAGCGGATCATAAGTATATGCCTTGAAAGTGTGATCCGGGTCCTCCTCGGGAACCTCGGTAATCGCCATATTTTCACATACTTTAATCAGCTCTTCCATGGAGATATCCTGGCTTGCGTAAATCATCACAGTATGTCCGGTATCCTCATAGGCAAGGAATACAATATGAGAATATTCATAACCTTCTCTTGTAAATATATATGCTGTTTTTCCATCCAGTTCCTTCGTCTCATAGCTGCCTGCGTCTCTGATATACTCAATCTTCGTCCCGCTCACATCGAGTATGGAAAGCCCTGTGCCCGCATATTCCCCTTCGTAGGAGTACTTGCCTTCTTCCCACTCCTCATATCCATCCGGCAGATATTCCGGCGTGATCCGGATGGGCGGAATATACGCATCGTCTGTCAGTTCTCTTGTCACTGTTGCTTTTCCGCTGTCCTTGTCGTATGCCACTTCCGTGTGAAGCAGTTTTACAGCAGCATAAACACTTCCTGAGAGAGCCGCTGCCAGCGCAAGGCAGGCACAGGCTGCCGCCGGACGCGACATTCTCCATCTTTTTTCAACCGGAGATTCCAGACTGTTTAAAAGACGTTTTTTTCTTCTCTCATACCTATCAGAAAAAATATGTTCCGCTTCCCTGTATTCACACTGTTCCTCCTGAACGAACTCGCCCAGATTTGCCATTAATCTTTTTTCCCTGTCTATTTTCTTCATATTCATCATCTCCTGCTCTCTCCAAAATCAATTTCCGCGCCCGTTCCAGCCGCTTGGATACCACATCCTGGGATACTCCCAGGATATCTGACGTTTCCCGGACAGAAAAGCCATAGTAACATCGAAGCTTGATCACTTCCAGATATGTTTCCGGAAGCCCTCCTAAAAGTCCTCCAAGATACTCTCTGTCTTCTACCGCATACATAGGAAATACCGCAATCTTTTTGTCCTCCAGACATTCCTCAGACACCGTCCGCTCTGCTTCTCTGTGATTCCTACGGTATTGGTCAATGGCTGTTGTTTTTAATACCCGCAGCATCAAATGCCGTGTGTCTTCACTGTCAGCTCTGCCTATGGACGGCAGATATTTTACGATTTTAACAAAGGCATCCTGCACTGCATCCTCTGCCTGTTCTGTATTATGAAGTATACTGAAAGCCGCAGCATACATTTTCTGTTCATAAAGATGATACAGCTCCTCCATCAGCTCCCTCTCTGATGCCCTTCCTTTTCTTCTGCCAAACAATCCCTTCACCTCTCTTTTTCGCCCGGCAAAATTTTGAATATTCTCTCACAACTCCGCCGGAACACTGTTCTTTGAGCCGCTCTATCTAATATAACGTCCGGTTCCTTTGATTTCTGACATGGCTTTTCAAAATTTTTATCGCGCGAGCAAACATTTTCCTTTTTGCACACAGTGCGCAAAAAAGGACAGCCAGGCAAAGGCTGTCCTCAAGTGCCGTTATTCAACTAATTCTGGGCTGCATCGGCGCTCTGCTCTGCTTCCGCAGTCTCAGCAGCCGACATGATCTTGCTCAGCTCATCGATCATCTCATCATCCTTCAGACGGAATTTTACCTCCACTCGCCTGGAAGCATCCTTGTCCACATTTCCCTCTGCATCCAGAATCGGATTTGCCATTGAATGTCCGTTTACGGTTAGGTAATCCTGCAGATCCAATGACTCCTGATCACTCAGGAATTCCCACTGTATCTCCAGCAGATACTGTGCCACCGCCAGGGAACGTCTCTGGGAAAGCTCCAGATTATAGGCGTAATCGCCGTCTGTATCGGTATAACCGTCAATAATGATCTCAGCCAGATAAGGCTTATGATTCTCCTCCAGAAGCACCTTACAGTAAATCGGCAGAACACTCCTAAGTGCCTGCTGTCCTTCCTCTGTCAGCTCTGCCTCATCATAGTCGAACATGACATTGGCATCCAGAGTAAGTGCGCCTGTCTGGGAATCAATATTTACATTTACGTTGTTATTTTTAAACTCTTTTTGCAGGGATTCCACTACCTCGGCCTTTACGCCGATGATATTGTCAATCTTTGCCTGCTGCTGGCTTAAAAGCGTTGTCTTTTCATCCAGATCCGACTGCTGTTGACTTAAGACTGCCTCCTGCTCCTTTAATTTCGCTGCCTGCTCCGCAAGCTGCTGCGCCAGAGCTGCCAGCTTTTCATCCTGTGTTTTGATCTGCCCCTCTTTTTCATCAAGAGCATTCTGCTGTGCCAGGATCTCTGCCGTGTATTCTGCCTGAAGCTCCAGCTTTTCATCCCGCTCCTTGATACTCTCGTCATAGCTTTTCTGGGCCTGGAAAAGTGTCACGCACATAATCAGTACGAAGAGAAGCAGAACGCCCGCCATCATATCAGAATAAGAGCGCCATACATTGAAGCCCCCATCCTCTGATCTTTTCTTTTTGCGCATTTGTCTCTCCTTTTATTTAAATAAACTGAATTTTCCTTTCTGTGCCGCTTTGGAAAGCTCTTTCATGTTCTTGGAAATGTCCTCCAGAAGAGCTTGCTGGCTTGCTGACTGCTCAGTAAGAAGCTTTCCTATCTTTTCCATGGATTCGTTCTTTGCGCCGTATGTACTGGTCAGGTAGACATCCTTTGTATTGGCTGCCGAAATATCGGTAAGAAGACGCCTTACCTGCTCCATCGTCTTATAGGAAAGCCGCTGATACTGTGCAAACTCCTGCATCTTTGCGCCAAATTCCTCTGTCATCTGCTTGTTTGAAGAGATAAGCTCTGCGCTTAAGCTGCTTGCTCCGGCTGTCTTTTCCATAGACTGTGCTGCTGTCTCCACGTATTTCTGCATCGCCTGGTTGCAGGCAACCCAGAATTTGGCTGCAGATTTCTCTGCTTCCTTCAGGTAATCCACAACATGCTGGTAATCCTGCTGCTGCATTTTCTGGATCTCCTGATTCTCGGAAAGGATACGGTTCGCTGTAGACATGTATCTTGTCTGCAGGCCGTTCATCTCCTTTACCATATCTTTTATAGCCTTGTCCTGCTTTACATAGGCATCTGTAAGCTGCTGGCTCATGGTCTGGTACATGGCGGAGGTATACGCCGTATTCTCTTTCTGAGCTGTCTTTAGCTGTGCCAGAGCTTCGTTGAAATCCTGAAACTGCAAATGGAAGGATTCATTCATCTGCTTCAGGAATTCATTGGAAATATCACGGATCGCATCCTCCTGGCATCTGGTAACGGAAGCCACCAGCATATCCAGGGAATCGTTCATCTTCTGGAAAGTCGGTGTAATGACCTTCTCAAAGCTGTCTGCCATCTGTACAGAAAACTGCTCTGCCATCTGCTTCATAGCGTTGGTCTGAAGCTTTTGGCTTGCCAGAAGAAGGTTTCGTGATTCGTTTTCTGCGGTGGGCATCACATAGGCATGAAATTTCTCCAGAAATGCCTGCAGGCCCTCTGTCATATAGGAATATTCGCTCTTCATACCGATGGTATAAATGATGGAGAAGGAGATTCCGTAAATAGAGGTAAGGAATGCTACCTTAATACCTTCTACAAGGGCTGACACAGAGTTTGTCATAGCAGCGTAATCTGTGGGCTGGAAATTTTTCAGGCCCCATACAAGACCTACAAAAGTGCCAAGGATACCAAGGCTTGTAAAGATGTCCGGAACCATTTCCAAAAGGCGTTTGTGGATATGGATGTCGATTTCTTCTTCGTTGATAAACTCGTCGATGTCACCGATTCCTTCCTTGCTGTTGTTGATACTGTCTGCGAAATTGTCCATTTTTTTATCAAGGTATTTGTCGTCAAACAGCTCGTCGAGATAGGAAAGATTTTTGGGATCTGTCTTTCCCGGTATCTTAAATAGCGATGTCAGCTCTTCCACTGCGCGGTTGAATGCGGTTCCCAGATTATTCATACGGAACATTCCGGCGAACATTGCTGCCAGGTAGATGGCTACCATGATTGCCAGGAATACGAAGTTATAAATCGTGGCGCTCACTGCCCCCTTGCCGACATATAGGGTGATTGCTGTGGCCGCTCCCAGGACGGCAACAAACAATATTGAATTAGTTATTTTTTTTCCCATTGTCTGCCTCCCCTTTTGTATTTTTATATGTTGATGATTTTTATTTTTTTATCATGATATCATAATAGTTATTTTAGTACAAGTGAAAAGATTTGCGAGGTGGAAAGCTCAGAGAACGAAGGGCGCATTCCCCCTCGCGCTCCCCCTTTTGGCCCGCTTGTCTGACATAAGGTTTCTGTCTGCCGACAGGATTATGATAGATTCCCGGCTTCTGCGCAGCATGAGACAAACTTGAGTGCTTTAACCGGTAATATGTATAAAATTACCCCTGTTTAGGGGAAATGGCGGATGAATTCGGCAAATCCTTGAACAGGGGTATTATAGCATATTTTGGGTTTTTATGCGTAAACTTTATCTTCCTCCAGGAATCTGGCATTTCCGTCTTTTATTTCGACTACGTTGATGCTGCAGTTGGGAGGGACGGAGCCGTGCCAGAAATGGGTTGGGTCCTGGTATATGTTTTGGAGCAGGGCACGTACGGCACAGCCGTGGGAGGACACAAGGACGGTTTTATCGGAAAGGGAAGGGTCTGTTGTCTTTTCCTTCCAGAAGTCTCTTGTTCGCTTTAGGATGTCCTGGATGTTCTCGCCGTTTTGGGGACGTTTGAAGTTCAGCGGGTCATTGAAGAAGGTTCCCATTTCAGGTGTTACGATATTTCCGGCAGCATCCTTGAAGGTGGCACCCTCCAGTACGCCGAAGTCGATTTCCTGGATACGGCGGTCTGGGATGATTGGGATTTTTCGTCCGGCAAGCACGTATTCGGCGGTCTGCCTTGCCCTGGTGAGGGGGCTTGTGAAACAGATGTCGAAATGTACCTGTTTCAGTGCCTCTCCTGTTTTTTGGGCAAGGTCAATCCCTTCCTGGGCCAGGGGAATATCTACTGCGCCCTGTACCTTTCTCTGGCGATTCCATTCAGTTACGCCATGTCTTAACACATAGATCAGCATTAGCTTCTCAGCTCGATTCCAAGGCTGTTAAGCCCATTTAAGATTTTCTTCATGGCTGCCGTGATCTCGGTCTCCTCCAGGGTCTTGTCATGAGCACGGAATACAACAGAGTACGCCATGGATTTGAAGCCCTTCTGAATCTGGCTTCCCTCGTAAATGTCAAAGAGCTGGCAGCTTTCCAGGATTTTTCCGCCTCGCTGTACGATCATGGACTCAATCTGACCTGCCAGAACCGCCTTTGGAACTACAAGGCTCAGGTCACGGGTAACGGCCGGGTATTTTGCGATTCCGGTATATTTGTGGCTGAAGCTTGCAAACTCCAGAACTGTACGGATATCGATCACGGCAATATAAGCGCGGTCGCCGATTCCGTAATTATCTGCAACGATAGGATGAACTTCGCCCAGATAGCCTACAACCTTGCCTTCATATACCATATTGGCCTGTCTGCCTGGATGCAGGTATGGCTTGCCGCAGTTAGGATCGTATGTCATTTTCTTTCTCATGCCGATTTTTTCGAAGAATTCCTCGCACACGCCCTTCATGTCAAAGAAATCTCCATTGCCATACATACCAAGGGTGAACTGAGTTCTCTCATCCGGAAGCTCAGTAAGCGGAAGCTCCTTTGGAAGATAAACATTTCCAAGCTCGTACAGGCGCACATCCTTATTTCTTCTATTATAATTGGTAGACAGGGAGGTAAGCATACCGTTTAAGGTGCTGGTACGCATAATGCTGTAGTCCTCTCCTAAAGGATTGCTGATGGTGATCACCTTGCGAAGCACGTCTTCTTCCGGGATTCTCAGTTTATCGAATACCTTAGGGCTTTCAAAGGAATATGTCATTCCCTCGGAGAAGCCGCAGTATTCGGCAATGTCTCTTGCAATGTTCTCGATGCGCAGCTTAAATGGCATTTTTCCTGTGGTAGCCTCTCCTGTAGGAAGGGTTGTAGGAATCTTGTCATAGCCGAAGAATCTGGCAACCTCCTCAGCCACATCAGCCAGGCAGTTGATATCCTGACGGAAGGTTGGCGCTACGATCTCATTTGTCTCTTCATCGTAGGTAAGCTCTACTCTTGCCAGATATCCAAGCATTTCCTCTTTTGTCAGGTTTGTTCCCAGCAAAGCAT
Organism: Ruminococcus sp. 5_1_39BFAA; assembly: GCF_964240875.1. Classification (NCBI taxonomy): domain Bacteria; kingdom Bacillati; phylum Bacillota; class Clostridia; order Eubacteriales; family Oscillospiraceae; genus Ruminococcus; species Ruminococcus sp. 5_1_39BFAA. The sequence continues at coordinate 10,568 of NZ_CAXSVO010000034.1, forward strand.
TAATGCGTTCCGGATCAAATTTTACTCTGGAAGGCACTCTTGTCTCACTGCAGACATCTACAATACCGCCTACTACTTCACCTGCTCCAAGCTCTTCCATAAGCTGGCAGGCTCTGTTGATTGCTGCCTCTGCGTTGTTCGGGTCAAGACCTTTTTCAAATTTTCCGGAAGCGTCGGTACGAAGACCGATTTTTTTAGAAGAAAGACGGATATTGGTTCCGTTAAAGCAGGCTGCCTCAAACAGTACAGTCTGTACATGGTCTGTGATCATGGAGTTTTCGCCGCCCATGATTCCCGCAATACCTACCGGCTTTTTGCCGTCACAGATCATGAGCACGGAATCATCCATGGTACGTTCCTGTCCGTCCAGAGTGACAAATTTTTCATCCTTTCCAGCACGGCGTACGATGATCTCACGATCCTCAATGGTATCCAGATCATATGCGTGCATGGGCTGTCCATACTCCTCCATCACATAGTTTGTAATGTCTACCAGGTTGTTGATGGGACGGATTCCGTTTGCTGCCAGACAGCGCTGCATCCATTTGGGGGACGGGCCGATCTTTACATTCTTTACAACTCTTGCACAGTAACGCGGGCAAAGGTCTGTGTCCTGAACCGTTACTTTGATATAATCAGAGGCATTCTCATTATTTCCTGTTGCCTTTACCTCCGGCAGACAGAATTTTTTGTTAAAGGTTGCTGCTGCCTCTCTGGCAATACCGATCACGCCGTAGCAGTCTACACGGTTGGAGGTAATCTCATATTCAAACACTACATCGTCAAGTCCCAGCGCCTTGATGGCATTTTCTCCTACCACAGCATCCTCAGGGAAGATGTAGATACCAAGCTCAGGTGCTTCCGGGTACATCTCACGGCTGCTTCCCAACTCCTCGATAGAACACATCATACCGCAGGATTCTATGCCGCGAAGCTTTCCTTTTTTGATCTTAATTCCGCCCGGTGTTTTTTTGCCGTCATGACCGCCTGCCACGCGTCCGCCGTCCAGAACAACCGGAACCTTATCTCCCTCTTTTACGTTTGGCGCTCCTGTGACGATCTGCACAGACTCGTTTCCAAGATTCACCTGGCATACGATCAGTTTATCTGCATCAGGATGCTTCTCGATCTTTGTGATCTGTCCGATCACAATATTTTCCAAATCCGCATCCAGTTTCTCATATCCTTCCACCTTTGTGCCGGACAAAGTCATGGCATCTGTATATTCCTGTGCGGAAACATCCAGATCCGGCACATACATTTTAATCCAAGATAATGAAGTATTCATTTCTCAATCCTCTTCTCATTCATATTTATGTTACTAAACCGCTCGCCTTCGGCTCTAAGTCAGGTTAATTCCTCGACTTGCTAGAACTGTTTCAGGAAGCGTACGTCGTTTTCGTAGAGTAGGCGCATGTCATCGATTTCATATTTCAGCAGGGCGATACGCTCCAGGCCTACGCCGAATGCAAAGCCTGTGTACTCATCCGGATCAATGCCGCACATGCGGAGCACATTTGGATGAACCGTGCCGCAGCCAAGAATCTCGATCCAGCCGGAGCCTTTACAGAAACGGCAGCCTTTGCCGCCGCACTTAAAGCAGGAAACATCCACTTCTGCGCTTGGCTCTGTGAATGGGAAATGATGCGGTCTGAATTTTGTCTTTGTTTCCGGTCCGAACAGTTCCTTTGCAAACTCCTCCAAAGTTCCCTTCAGATCTGCAAATGTAATATTCTTGTCAATTACAAGTCCCTCAATCTGATGGAAGGATGGAGAATGGGTGGCATCCACCTCGTCAGAGCGGAATACACGTCCCGGTGCGATCATGCGGATAGGCAGCTTGCCTTTTTCCATGGTACGTGCCTGTACCGGGGAGGTCTGAGAACGGAGAAGGATGGAGTCGTTAATGAAAAAGGTATCCTGCTCGTCTCTTGCCGGGTGGTCCTCCGGGATATTCAGCTTTGTAAAGTTATAATCCGCATACTCTACCTCCGGACCTTCCACTACTTCATAGCCCATTCCGATAAAGATACGCTCAACCTCTTCCAGGGCAATACTGTTTGGATGACGGTGTCCGATCTTTGCTTTTTTAGCCGGAAGGGTAACGTCAATGACCTCTTCCTTCATCTTTTCTTCGCGGATAGCCTCCTCCAGTCTCTTCTTAGATTCCTCTAAAAGCTCCTCAATCTTTGATCTTGTTTCATTTACAAGCTGTCCAACCTTCGGTCGCTCCTCAGGAGTTACATCCTTCATTCCTTTCAAAATAGCGGTCAGCTCACCTTTTTTTCCGAGATATGCTACTCGCACATCATTTAACTTGTCCAGGCCCTCGGATTCTTCAATCCGCTTTCTGGCATTTTCAGCCAGCTCCTGAAGTCTTTCTTTCATATCCATAACTATCTGTCTCCTTTTTATATTGGTGATTTTTGAAATAGAAAAGAATCCTGCGTAGCAGGATTCTCCGCCTGCGGCGGGTCGCATTAGCGACATAATTCCTCTCCGCCGCAGTGCGATCCTGCCCGGACACCGCAGGCGTGCCTTGGCAGGGCTTTTTTTGTTTCATAGGAAACCGGATTGTATTCAGAACAAAATGTAGTGCTTTCCTATGAAATAAAAAAACTTCGTCCACATAAAAGGGACGAAGTATAATCCGCGGTACCACCCTGATTCCTGCTTATAACGGCAGGCTCTCTGACTACTTAACGCGCAGCTCACGTCGCTTCCTACTATTATTTCAAAAGCGCAGCTCCGGTGGGAAACTCAGCAACTGCCTGAACTTAAGGGAGCTTACAGCCGGTGACTCCCTCTCTCTGTAAGAAAACAGAAGCCTAAAACACCTTCAATGCATTTACACCTTTAAATAATATGCCACATCCTGCCCTTTCTGTCAAGCTTAAATCTTCTATTTATTTTTATCCTCATGCTCCCTGGCAAGCATTTCCCTCATGGATGCCTGCGCCATGCGGAACTCCTTCTCAAAATACGCATTGACCTCAGCCCCATACAGAACAAGGTTCATGCACACATAGAGCCACAGCATTACCATGATCAGAGCTGTCAGACTTCCGTACATATTGCTGAAGTTCGGAAAAACTTCAAAATAAATAGAAAAGAAATAGGAAAATACGGACCAGCCGCCCGCAATAAGAAGCGCTCCGGGAACCTGACTTTTCACCGTAGCCTTGCGGTTGGGCAGCATCTTGTAAAGCAAAAGGAAGATCAAAAAGAGTACAGCAAATACAAGGACCGTTCTGGCACCTATGATCCTTCCGATCAGCCTTCCCAAAACAGGAACGTATTTTGCTGCCACCACCTGAATCCGGTTTCCTAATACCAGCAAAAGAAGGCTGGCGATAACGGCGATCCCAAACAGCAAGGTATAAAATACTGCATAGATTCTGGTGATCAGCCAATTACGTGTTTCCTTTACATGATAGATCGTATTCAGCCCATTTGACAGGGACTGCATCGCTTTTCCGGCAGACCACAGTGCCATCACTGCAGAAATCGGTACCACTGCCGTACTGCGGTCATATACCTCTGAAACGACCATAAGAACAAAGCTCTGCAGATTGTGTGGAACAAAGCCCCGGATGGCATCACTGACCATATTGTAGGTCAGCGGCGTGTAACGAATCATGGTCGTCAAAAAAAGCAGAAAGGGAATAAACGACATAATAAGGAAATATGCCGCCTGGGCAGCGTAAGCGCCCACATGGTCGCCATTTACCCGTGCCATAAAGCCCATGAGACGCTGGATAACACTTTGCTTTTCTTTCTCTTTACTCATACGTCTGCTCCTGATTGCATTTTCACAGATACTATGATCCCGTGAATGCCGCACATCCCGCATTATCTGCTAAGCATGCGACTTCTTGTGTATCATACCACGAAATATGATTTATGACAAGTCCTGCCAATATAACGCGGTCAGATACCTATCTGGATGTTTTGAAAGAAATAGTTCAGGATTTCTTCCCACGCATATCCTTCCTTTGCCATCTCATTGGCAGCCGTCTGGCTCATTCCCACGCCGTGACCGTATCCGGATCCGGTAACCGTAAAGCAGCTTCCCGGCTCCACGTCCAATGTAAAATAGGCGCTTGGCAAAAGTGTTCCGCCCTTTGTCTCCGTACCATCCATTTCCGTGATCATACATCCTTGCGGGGAAAGAAGCTGCCGGATCTCATACTCCTGTGAAAGCTGACAACTGCCTCCTTCTGTTGTCACGAGAAGGCCTGTTACCGCTCCGCTCTGATTCTTTTTTACAATCTGCAGGGACAGCAATTCACCAGAGCAACCCTCCAGAATGCCAGTACGGTCATTTACGGCACTCCACGGAATTTCCACACTCCACCGGCTCCAGGGCTCCTCTGCATCAAAGCTGCAGGACACACTTTTCAGATAAGGCGCCGCCTCGTCCGCTCCCCATATTTCATCCGTACTGGTGGCACCTGCGGAGGTGGAAAAATAGTAGGCATTGATCAGTTCCCCATTCTGGCGCAGTACCTGTCCTGCCGTTTCTTTCACAGCCTGGCTTGACTGCTCCTTTGGATAAAAATTTCCGTATACCTGATAATTCACACTGTCATCCACATCTGCGCCGTACTCAGCCTCCAGGCTTCCCTCTTCCATCTGTTTTCTGGCGTATGTTCTGGCACAGACGGCCTGCGCTTTCAGCGCCTCCATTTCATAGGATGCCGGCATCTCACTTGGGACCACGGCTTCCAAATATGTTTCCAAGGGAAGCGCATTAATAAGAAGCAGCCCGGATGTCGTTTTCCTGATTTCCAGAGTTCCTTTGTAAATCGGTGGATTCTCCATCCTTTTGATAGAGGAAACCTGGATTCCATCCTCCTTGCCGTCCAAAACCAACGAACCGTCTGATAACTCCGGGCTGTTCCCATCAAAAGTCATGGTTTTCCCGTTTGCTGTCACTGTCACAGAAGGATGGTAGTAGGTTTTATAGTCCGAATCCATCAGAAGCACACGGATGTCAGGATTCTCAAATTTTGATTCAAGTGCTTCCTCACCATTTTCTACACCGTCAGTATCCTGCTGCCGGGAAGCCTGTTTCTCGGCTGACAGCATCTCGTCTTCCGCAGATGTTGCTGCGCTCGCGGACAGCGTTTCCCTTTCCCCAGACGGCGTTCCGGCTTCCATAGACGGCATTTCACTTTCCGATACCGACATCTCATCTGCCGCATTCTCTTGCCGACTTTCCTGCTTGTCCTCTATGTGTCCGCCTTCTCCCAAGTTCAGCTCTGCGGCAGCATTCAACAGAAGCAGCCATCCCAATAGCACAAGCAGCCAAAAATTTTTTCCATAAAAAAATCTGGTTTTCTTCATATCAATATATATGCAGAAAACCAGAAAATATTTCATTTTTATCCGCGCACGCCAAAACGGTATGCTGTAAAAGAAGTGTACACCTCTCCGGCTTCAATGATCGGAGAATGGAATTCTTCCACATTCACAGCGTTTGGTTCAACCTGCGTCTCCAGACAGAAGCCATCCCGTTTATTATAAACATGACCGTTTTTGCCTCTCTCCCCTTCTACAAAGTTTCCGGCATAAAACTGTACACAGGGACAGTCCGAAACAGCATCCATCGTGATTCCTGTTGCTTCACTCCAGGCGCTTGCAATAGTTCGGCAATTTCCTTTCGCATAATTGTCTGTCACATAGTTGTGATCGTAGCCACCTGTGTATTTCAACTGGTCAAAATCAGCCTCGATCTCCGCACCGATTTTTTTCGCCTTTGTGAAATCCATAGGCGTTCCCTCTACAGCAGCATAATCTCCTGTTGGAATAGAATGGCTGTCCTTTACAGGTGTATATGTTTTTGCGTGAATGGTAAGATACTGATCCAGCACATTGCCGCTGCCCTCTCCTGCCAGATTGAAATAAGAGTGGTTTGTCATATTTGCTGCGGTTGCCTGGTCACTGATACCGCGATAATAAATCCGCAGTTCATTTTCACTGGTAAATTCATATTTCACAGACACCTGAAATTCCCCCGGGAAACCATTCTCGCCATCCGGGCTGATACGCGAAAAGGTTACAGAATTCTTATCTTCATCAATATCCCGTACATTCCAAAGCTTTTTCTCAAATCCATCAGGCCCGCTGTGAAGATTGTTATCATTTTCATTCTGAGCCAGTCTGACCTCTTTACCATAAATGGTAAACTTCGCCCCTGCGATCCGGTTCCCGCTGCGGCCTACTGTTGCGCCAAAAAAGCATCCATTTTCTTCATACTGCTTCACATCATCATAACCAAGAACCACATCTGTCAGCTTTCCATCGCGGTCCGGCACGCAAAGCTTCACCAGTATGGCACCATATTCCATAACCTCTGCATATGCGCCGGATTCATTTTCCAGATGAAATATTCTCACCGGTTCCCCTGATGATAAATCTCCAAACTTTCTTTCTGAAACACCCATCTTTTTCCTCCCAATATGTATCTTTCCTATAGAAAAAGGCCCCTGCAGGCCTACATAAAGAATGCAGATATTTGCAATCTGCTTAAAGTATCCCAGAATGCCGTTCCCTTTCTTTTGACTCCTAGCTAACCGCTAGGTGGGTATCCTCAACAGGTCTTCTGCCTACCACGACGAGAGGTCTGACATCCGGTCTGCGATTTTGGATTCCCTTGATGTCATTGTAGGTTCAAAAATAAAAGGGGCCTCGTACATCCCAGGATATTCGCTTTTTTCTAAAATGTATTATACTCTAGTATATGCTTTTTTTCAACATAAAATGTATTTTGTTTGAAGGTCTTTTTCAAACAATGCACAAATTAAAGCGGGCACCGTCTAAAGACGATGCCCGTTGAATAACCGCTTGGCCTGCGGCAATAATTATAACTGAGGACCTGCGGAAACAAGAGCTTTACCAGCTTCATTTCCTTCATATTTTGCAAAGTTCTTAACGAATCTCTGTGCAAGATCCTTAGCTTTTGCTTCCCACTCAGAAGCATCTGCATAAGTATCGCGAGGATCAAGAATACCAGAATCAACACCCGGAAGCTCTGTCGGAACCTCAAAGTTGAAGTATGGAATCTTCTTGGTCGGAGCTTTCAGGATATCTCCGCTGAGGATTGCATCGATGATACCACGGGTATCACGGATGGAGATACGTTTTCCAGTGCCGTTCCAGCCTGTATTTACCAGGTATGCTTTCGCGCCGCTCATTTCCATTCTCTTAACAAGTTCCTCTGCATATTTGGTCGGATGCAGCTCCAGGAATGCCTGTCCGAAGCAAGCGGAGAAGGTCGGTGTAGGCTCGGTGATTCCGCGCTCTGTACCAGCAAGCTTAGCAGTGAAGCCTGACAGGAAGTAATACTGGGTCTGCTCCGGTGTCAGAACAGATACTGGAGGAAGTACGCCGAATGCATCTGCGGACAGGAAGATAACTTCTTTTGCTGCCGGTGCAGAGGAAACAGGACGTACGATTTTCTCAATATGGTCGATCGGATAAGATACACGGGTGTTCTCGGTCACGCTCTTATCGTTAAAGTCGATCTTGCCTTCTGCATCCAGGGTAACGTTCTCAAGAAGAGCGTTTCTCTTGATCGCATTGTAGATATCCGGCTCAGACTCTTTGTCAAGGTTGATAACCTTTGCATAGCAGCCACCCTCGAAGTTAAATACGCCGTTGTCATCCCAGCCGTGCTCGTCATCACCGATCAGAAGACGTTTCGGGTCTGTAGACAGGGTTGTCTTACCTGTACCGGAAAGACCGAAGAAGATAGCTGTGTTCTCACCGTTCATATCGGTGTTTGCGGAGCAGTGCATGGAAGCGATGCCCTTTAACGGCAGATAGTAGTTCATCATGGAGAACATACCTTTCTTCATCTCTCCGCCGTACCATGTATTGATGATAACCTGCTCACGGCTTGTGATGTTGAATACTACTGCTGTCTCAGAGTTAAGACCTAACTCTTTATAGTTCTCAACTTTTGCCTTGGAAGCATTGTAAACTACGAAATCCGGCTCAAAGTTCTCAAGCTCTTCAGCAGTCGGCATAATGAACATATTCTCAACAAAGTGAGCCTGCCATGCTACCTCAACGATGAAACGGATAGCCATACGGGTATCTTTGTTTGCACCGCAGAATGCATCTACTACATACAGTTTCTTATCAGAAAGCTCTTTTAGTGCGATTTCCTTTACAGCATCCCAGGTTTCCTGGCTTGCCGGATGGTTGTCGTTCTTGTATTCATCAGAAGTCCACCATACAGTATCCTTGGAATTCTCATCCATTACAATAAATTTGTCTTTAGGGGAACGTCCAGTATAGATACCAGTCATAACATTGACAGCGCCAAGTTCACTTACCTGACCTTTTTCGAAACCTTCCAGATCCGGCTTTGTCTCTTCTTCAAATAACATCTCATAAGAAGGATTGTGAACGATTTCTTTGGTTCCAGTAATCCCATACTTGCTTAAATTGATTTCTGCCATCTCACATTATACCTCTTTTCTTCAATAGTGTGTGTTGCTTATATAAAATCAAATCAATTATTGCATTTTCGCGTTAAAATGTCAATAGTTTCACAAAGATTATGTATTGGAATTTGTACAAAATCTTATGATATCCCATTCAGCTTTTGATATAAATCCTTTGCGTAGCTGTCTGTCATTCCGCTTACAAAGTCCGTCACCAGAAGCAGCCTGAGATAAAGCTTTTCTCTCTCATCCCCGGTTTTCTCGCTGTACAGCCTGTAAATCTGGCGGTAATTTTCGGAAATAAGGGTCACAAGCTTTTTATCCATCATATTCAGCGGCTCCCCTGTGTCATAGGCGATCACCGCCGGCACAAAATGATCCATATGGAAATTCAGGATCGTCCAGGCAGATACCTCCATCTGCAAGATAGGCTTGGAGATAAAAGCATACCGGTAAGCAATATCGCCAAGCGCCCGGATCACCCAGTCACCATAAGTATGATAAAACAGATCGTGCTGGTACTCTCCCGCCATGATCTTTTTATAATTTGAGGTAAACCCATAGGTGGCACAGAAGATCAGGGAGCTTTGCAGCCGCACAAGGAAATTCTGGACCGCATAAAGCCTTGGATCTGTCACACCTCTTTTGACCGCATTCTGAAACTGATGGTCCATCATTGCAACAGGATCAAGTCTTTTCAGATCCACGAGCTCTCCCTTTTCCACTGCCTTTTTGCAGGCAGCTCCCAGCTCATTCCGCAGCTTTTCATAGGAAATACAGCCCTTTTTGAAGGCATCCTCGATATCCGCAGTCCGATAGGCAATATCATCCGCCGCCTCCAGGATAAAGGTCAGGGGATGGCGCATCCCAGTGGTTCCCATCTCCTTTGCGATCATCTCATAGAGCGGCTGCTCTGCATGGAAAAAGCCCATTTTTTTCTCTGCTATCTTTCCGCTTTCCGGATTGATCTCTTCCGATGAAACCGGGTATTTGATAATCGTATTCAGAAGCGCATACGTCAGGTTCATACCGTTTTCATTTACAAGAAAATGAAGCTTCGTCACCTGCCTGAGCGCCTGTGCGTTACCTTCAAAGTGATAAAAGTCCTGTACCATCTGGTTGGTAAGCACCTCTGTCACCGGCTTCCCATGAAAGTTCAATGTGTGAAGTTTTCTCACAAACCAGTCCCGGATCGCCTCCTCCCCGAAATGTCCGAAGGGCGGATTTCCGATGTCATGGATCAGCCCGGCACACTGGAGGATATCGCAGATGTCTGCTTTTGTTTCCTGAGTAAAAGAAGTATCTATATGGTTTTCAATTAAATACTGTGCAATGTTCTGTCCCATGGATTTTGCAAAGGAGGATACCTCCAGAGAATGGGTAAGCCTTGTTCTGATAAAATCGCTTTTATCCAGTGCAAATACCTGGGTTTTATCCTGAAGCCGCCTAAAAGAAGAACTACCAATGATTCTATGGTAGTCCTTCTCAAACTCGCTTCTCAGATCGCTGGAACGAACATTGCTGCTTTTCGCATAATTTCCCACTCTTTTCGGGGAAAGCAGTCTTTTCCATTCCATCATGATCATTGAATTCCTAAAATATTTTTTACAGTTGCAGGCATATCCGGCGCGTCCACTACGCGGTCATGAATAACCGGCGCCGTGCGGATCTCCTCCACAGCCTTTGGCAGTGGCACTCCGGAAAGCTCTGACAGTGCATCTGCCAGCCCGAAATCATCCAGATCCTCATGTCCCTCTGCAATGGCATCCATCACACTTCTCGTAAATTTATAGGGGCTTGCAGTGGATGCGATCACTGTCGGTGTGGTATCCTCTGTTTCCTTTAAGTATTTCTTATAGACTCCCGCTGCTACTGCTGTATGGGTGTCAATGACATAATGACTGTCTGCAAACACCTCGCGGATCGTATCTTTTGTCTCTTCTTCGCTGCAGAAATTGCCATAGAAGTCCGTCAGCTTTTCTTTCATCTCTTCTGTAATGGTATATTCCCCGCCCTGGCTTAAGGACTGCATCAGCTCTGCGCATTTTTCGGCATTTTCCCCTGTAATGCGGTAGATCAGACGCTCCAGATTGCTGGAAATAAGAATGTCCATAGAAGGAGATGTTGTGAGGATAAAATCCCTCTTTCTGTCATAGGTTCCTGTAGAGAAGAAATCATACAGAACCTTGTTTTCATTGGACGCGCAGATCAGCTTGTGAATGGGAAGCCCCATCTGCTTTGCATAAAAGGCTGCCAGAATGTTTCCGAAGTTTCCTGTGGGAACAACCACATTGATCTCCTGACCGTCATTTATTTTTCCCTGGCGCACAAGGCTGGCATAGGCGTATACATAGTACACGATCTGCGGTACCAGACGTCCGATATTGATAGAGTTTGCGGAGGAGAACTGGAAGCCTGCTTCGTCAAGCTCAGCGGCCAGTACCTTATCGTTAAACATCTTCTTTACTGCTGTCTGGGCATCGTCAAAGTTTCCGGTAATTCCCACCACAAAGGTGTTATCCCCCTTCTGGGTGACCATCTGCTTTTCCTGAATGGGGCTTACGCCGTGCTTTGGATAAAATACGATTATTTTGGTGCCCGGTACGTCCGCAAATCCTGCGAGAGCGGCCTTTCCGGTATCACCGGAGGTTGCGGTGAGAATGACGATCTCATTCTTTGCCTGATTTTTCTTTGCTGCTGTTGTCATCAGGTGAGGAAGAATGGAGAGCGCCATATCCTTAAATGCAATGGTCGCACCGTGATAAAGCTCCAAAAAGTATGCACCGTCAGCCTGATGCAAAGGAGCGATCTCTCTGGTGTCAAATTTCTCATCGTAGGCTTTGGCGATGCAGTTTTTCAGTTCTTCTTCTGTAAAATCTGTAAGAAGACGGCTCATAACCTCATAGGCAGTCTCCTGATATGTCATATTTGAAAGCTTTTCCATGGGAACATCAAGCTTCGGAATGGAGGTGGGTACAAATAATCCTCCGTCATCGGAAAGTCCTTTTAAGATTGCCTGGGAAGCAGTTACAGTCTCCCCCTTGCCTCTGGTACTCTGATACAATACCTGCATTGTGTTGTTCCTGCCTTTCTGTATATCGTCTAAAAAAGAATTTGCTAAGTGTTCACATTATACCATGGTCACTAGCACCTAACGGCTTGCATTCACTAAGTGTCCAGGTATATGTTCTCACTAACCTCATGCTGCGCCTTCGGCTCGCATTCGCTAAGTGTTCACATTATATCACACGCTTTAGCAAAATACCACATAAAAATCCCGCCTTTTTCGCCGGGGAATACAGCAAAAGTCACTATTCGCAGCAAAATGCCGCACCGGATTTCTCCGTGCGGCATTTTGAACCCCTTATTCCAAGATGTCATTTTTTAACCATCTGGACAACATTATCGTCAGCTTCTATGCCTGTATTTTTTTCGGCATCAGAAGACTCTTTGCTGTTTTCATCCGGGTAAGTATAGAAGTCGTGAACACCGTATTTAAACAGCTTCTTCAGCTCCTTATCAAACCACGCTACGTTCTTTTTATCTGCTGCATCCTTCTGTACGAAGAAAAGCGCTCCCTGGGAATAATCCACTCCCTCAAGGGCCTGCTTCACAGCCTCTCTCGTTTCATCAGAAACCGTTACTTCATTGATGCGGCCGTCATAAGTCGGGGAGAACTGGGGGACACCACAATCATACTCCCATACCACATCAGTCACGGTATCAGGGAATTCATCACTTTCTACACGGTTCATGATCACATTTGCCACCAATACCCTGCCTTTGATATCTTCACCTCCGGCTTCTGCCTCCACAATGCGAAGCAGCGTGTCATAGTCTGAATCAGACATCAGTTTCGGGTTCTTAGCCATGGTAATAGCTGCGGCGTCAAAGCTGTTTACCGAATTTTTCATGGAGGAGCTTACATTTAAATCCTCTGCGCTGCCCTCTACCTTTTTTACCCTCTGACCTACCATAACCCTTTCGCAGGAGGTACCGATTCGTTTTACCGAGGAGCCCACAGAAGGTGTTTCTGCAACACCTGTCACAACGCCTGCAATTCCGGTGGGCAGATAATTCTCTTTTACAGCCAGATCATCATAGGCTACTGATGACCAGCCGCTCTCCGTTTCCGCAGCGGCAAATACCTGATTTTTCCCATCCTTTCCGGCTACCTTTGGCACAACTGCGATGGTCACAGCCACGGCAGCACAGGCAGTAAGCACTACGAAATTATGGACAAGATCACTTCTTTCCGGCTTATCTTCTTTGCAGTTTTCTTTGTGTTTTGTTACATTTTGTAATCTCTTCTTAATCTTCATACTCTTTATTCCTTGCGTTAATATTATGTTTTCTTTTCTTAAGTTCTTTATTTCGTAATATTTTTGTAACGCATGAGAAAATTATATTTAATATGAGCCAATCTGTCAAGCTATTTTTATACATTTGTTCCATATTTTTCCATAATAGGTCAAAAAATAAAGAAGACAACCAAATATACTCTTAATATTTTAGAAAGATTCCCTTCATCTTTCTAAAATATAAGTGTATTCTTGTATGTCCCCTTTTTAATTCTCCCCGATCTGACAAGGCTTCTGCCTTGCTCTTTTCTATATTCTGATTATAGTCAGATGTTATTGTTTCGTCAAGTTTTTTCCATTGACCCTTTCCGAGCAGTTACGACGTAAAAAAGCACCAAAAGCGAATGCTTTTGGTGCTTGCTGTCGTCAGCTGGTGAATTGTCAACGATTATTAATAGCTGTCACAAGCGCGTCAATGGATGCGCGGATAATATCCGGGTCTACGCCTGCGCCCCATGCCATAGTTCCGTCCGGTTTCTTGATTCCCACATAGGCAATAGCTTTGGAACTGGAGCTGCGTTCCAGTGCATGTTCCTGGTAAACCTCCAGGGAATACTTCAGCTCGTATGCTTTCTTTAACGCATTGCTTACTGCATCCAGACGTCCGTTTCCTTTTGCCTCGGTAACAATTGTTTTTCCGCGGAAAGTGGAGGTCACCTGCGTCGTAATACCGCCTTCCTTCTGCTGGAAGTGAACCTCGCTGATGCTGTAAGGATCCACCACATTTTCAAAGGTCTGCTTAAACAGGCTGAATATTTCATCCGGATGCAGCTCTTTGTGAAGGTGATCGGAAAGTGCCTTGGCGGTATAGCCCATAGCCTCGCGCATTTTTGGCGGAAGGTTCAAACCGTACTTTGTTTCCAGAATGTATCCTACGCCGCCCTTTCCTGACTGGCTGTTAATACGGATGACATCCGCATCGTAATTTCTCCCTACATCAGTAGGATCAATAGGCAGATATGGTACGGTCCAGTGGTTAGGATCTTTTTCCTCAATCCAATGCATTCCCTTTGCGATAGCATCCTGATGAGAGCCGGAAAAAGCAGCAAATACAAGAGCACCGCTATATGGGCTTCTCTCGTTAATGTGCATTCCAGTGCACTGCTCATAAACCTCGCATACGTGAGGCATATCGGAAAAATCAAGCTTCGGATCAACGCCCTGGGAATACATATTCATGGCCAGTGTAACTATATCTACATTTCCGGTACGCTCTCCATTTCCGAAAAGTGTTCCTTCGATTCTGTCTGCACCTGCCAGAATACCCATTTCCGTATCTGCAACACCGCAGCCGCGGTCATTGTGCGGATGGAGGGAAACGATTACGTTTTCACGATATTTTAAGTGCTTGCACATATACTCGATCTGGCTTGCGTATACATGCGGCATAGCAAGCTGAACGGTTACAGGAAGGTTGATAATGCACTTATTATCCGGGGTTGGCTTCCATACGTCCAGAACGGCATTGCACACCTCCAGAGCATATTCCGGTTCTGTTCCGGTAAAGCTTTCCGGACTGTATTCAAACTGGAAATTACCTTCCGTTTCCTCTGCAAGCTCTTTTAATAATTTAGCCCCGTCCACAGCAATCTGCAGGATCTCTTCCTTTGATTTTTTGAACACCTGCTCACGCTGGGCAACAGAAGTGGAATTGTAAACATGGACGATGGCCTTTGGCGCACCTTTTACAGCCTCGAAAGTTTTACGGATAATATGCTCTCTTGCCTGGGTAAGTACCTGAATCGTCACATCCTCCGGAATCAGATTTCTGTCTATCAGGGTTCGAAGGAAAGTGTATTCCGTCTCAGAAGCAGCCGGGAATCCCACCTCAATCTCTTTGAATCCGATTTCCACCAGAAGCTTAAAGAAGTCTACCTTCTGCTCCAGACTCATTGGAATGACAAGGGCCTGATTGCCGTCACGAAGGTCCACGGAACACCATGCCGGAGCTTTATCTACATAGTCTTTTTCTGCCCAATCCATACATCTTTCCGGCGGCAGATAATATTGTCTTTTGTACTTGCTTGCGTTCATCATCGCTTTCATTCCTCCATTTTTATAATTGTAATATAGCATATTAACTGCAGGACTTTTATGCAAAAAAAATCTTCCGGCTCTGCATTTCTGCTAGAGACGAAAGACGAAAATTCAAGTCCTACGCGGTACCACTCTGATTTTATGAACGGATTCATACGCTTATGGGATACGGAATGATATACATCCTTATATCCTCTCCATGTAACGGTGGACACCGTCTGCGCCTACTCTCCATAATCAGATTTTGGGCAGATGCTCCGAGGCGAGTTCCACAATTTCCTTCCACTGCTTTCCACCAGCCAGCAGTTCTCTGTGCTCCAGTCCCTGTGTACTATTCCTCATCACAGCATTTTCCATATGCTTAATGTGTTAATACATTATCATGTTTTTGGGGATTTGTCAATGGATTTTTTGAACTCCGGCGGCCTTAGTTCCGTGAATTATACGCCAATGCCGGACGGAATGGAGACAGCCTGCTGCCCCATAACCCATTTTCGATTACATCCCGAGTTCCCAGAAATGTTATTTAAAACAACATTATTTGTCTTGGTGTATAAAGTTCCGAAAAACCTTTTACATTTTTATTGACCTTTTTCTTGTATTGTGATAGTATTTCAGGGAAAAATCACAAATAAAGTATCCGTTATAAGATGCCGTTTAAAACAACATTTCCAAGAAAGGTGTATAAAATGTGAATTCTTCGTGTGCTTCGCACTAAAACAAAAGCGAAGCAGGAAAAACTTGCCAAATTCATTGATTTTACGCGCTTTCTGCTTGATTTTTTCTTGGAAATGTGGTACTGTTTTAGTGTGAATATCACACTAAAAGGAGGCCCACATGTACTACAGTTTTACGGTGCCGATTCCCAAAGTACAGGGGAAAATCACCCGGATGAAAAAAGGAAATCTCACATACATTCAGTTTGAAACCGGTCGCACGTATTACCCGGAAAAGAAATACACGATCCCTGTGCGGGTCAGCATCGGAAAACTTGATCCGAACCATCCGGAAATGATGTACCCAAATGAAAAGTTTTCTGACATCTTTCCTGACTCGCCTATGCCGGAGGAACGCCCTGAAGCTTATCGGAGCTGCGCCCTCCGAATCGGATCATATATTGTGATCCAAAAAGTATTGAAAGAGTACAAACTTCCCGGAATGCTCGAAAAACATCTCGGTCAAGACTATGGGCTTTTCCTTGATCTAGTCTCATTCATGATCGTTGATGAAGAGAATGTTGGCCTTCATTATCCTGATTTTGCTTTCTGCCATCCGCTCTTTTCGGAAAACATGAAGATTTACAGTGATGTCAAGGTCAGCCGGATGCTAAACTCCATCAGCAAAGACCAGATCATTGGTTTCCTGAATGATTGGAATAAAGGCAGGGACCATAAGCAGCAGATATATATTTCCTATGATTCGACGAACAAAAACTGCCAGGCAGGAGATGTCGATCTCGTCGAGTTTGGGCACCCCAAGGATAACAAGGGACTCCCTGTATTCAATGTTTCGCTGGTTTTTGATAAATCCAATCGGGTCCCCCTGCTGTATGAGGAATATCCGGGATCTATAACGGATGTATCCCAATTCACCTATATGGTAGATAAAGTCCTGGATTACGGATACAAACGCATCGGTTTCATCCTGGACAGGGGCTACTTCAGCAAGGAAAATATCCGTTACATGGAGGAAAACAATTTCTCCTTCATTATGATGATTAAGGGAAGGAAGGAACTGGTAGCTTCACTGGTGGAAAAGCATCGCAACACATTTGAGACGCAAAGGAGCTGCTCGATCCGTTCCTACAGAGTCTACGGAAAAACGGTGCAGGCCAGACTATATGAGGATGACACCAGAGAAAGGTATATTCATATATATTTCAATCCTTCCAGGCAGGCAGCGGAACGTGAGGTTTTCGAGCAGCAGATTGAAAAGTACCGTCTCTTTCTTGAGAAACACATTGATACGGAAACGAAGTTCTCCAAAACTTACCACGACTACTTCAACATCCAGTACAATAAAAAAGGTGTTCTGATTTCGGTCAGCGAAAAGGAAGATGTCATTGAACGCCAGCTCAGGCTGTGCGGGTACTTCTGTATCGTTACATCCGAGAAAATGACGGCATCTGCCGCATTGATCCAGTACAAAGGGCGCGATATTTCAGAGAAGTTGTTCCGGTCTGACAAAACATTTCTTGGTTCAGGCAGCATGCGGACTCATACGGCGGAAGCGCTTTCTGCAAAAATTTTCGTAGAATTTGTCGCCCTGATTGTCCGAAACCGTATCTACAACCTTCTTAAAGAAACAATGCTGCGGCTTCAGACAAAAACGAACTATATGAATGTACCAAAGGCGATACGTGAACTGGAGAAAATCGAGATGGTCCGCCGAAACAACGGTTACTACCGGCTGGATCATGCGGTGACAAAGAAGCAGAAAACAATCCTCAGTTCCTTTGGGTTGGCGGACACAGACGTATTCCATTCAGCAGCTGAAATCAGCAGGCTTTTAGGAAACAATCAATCCCTTTTACCAGATACGGATGAAGAGAATGAGTCATTTGAAAACAAGGAGGACGATTTCTATGGCGAGGACGAAATCGATATCTGCGATTGAAGCAGAACTCAAAAAAGCTGAAGACGATCTCAAAAAGGCCCAGGAAAAAGTGGATATCCTTTCGGATCGGGTTCTAAAGTTGCAACAACAAAAGCAGGAATACGAAAGCAGGCAAATCATCGATGCCTATAAAAAGAGCGGCAAAACACTGGATGAGTTGCTTACGTTTCTGGATGTCTGAAGGCTACATCAGGCAATCAAGTGTCGTTTAGTGTGAAAAACATGAAGAATTCACATAAAATGAAAAAACTATCCGTCGAAAAGCTGGCAGAAACCGTCAGCAGGCAGAGAAAAGCAAAACACATTACCCAGGCTCAACTGGCAGAAGCAACCGGTATCCACAGAACCATGATCGGCAGAATCGAAAAAAAGGATTATGTGCCTTCTGTGGACCAGCTTCAGAAGCTTGGAGAAATATTAGACTTCGAAGTGGTAAATCTGTTCGAGGAGGAAAAGAATAAGGAATCGAAACCTGCGACATTGAATAGGAAATATAAGATTGCTGTAGCCGGAACCGGATACGTAGGCCTGTCAATCGCTACACTCCTGGCCCAGCACAATCATGTGACTGCGGTGGATATTATCCCGGAAAAGGTTGACCTTATTAATAACAGAAAGTCTCCCATCCAGGATGAATATATCGAAAAATACCTGGCAGAGAGAGAGCTTGACCTTACCGCTACTCTCGATGGTGAATCCGCATATAAGGATGCTGAATTTGTGATCATTGCAGCTCCCACCAACTATGACAGCAAGCTGAATTTCTTTGACTGCTCTGCCGTAGAAGCAGTCATTGAACTGGTCCTGAAAACGAACCCCAACGCCATAATGGTCATCAAGTCCACGATCCCTGTAGGCTATACAAAATCTGTCCGCCAGAAATACAATACATCCCGGATCATCTTCAGCCCAGAATTTCTCCGTGAGTCCAAGGCACTTTATGATAACCTTTATCCCTCCCGCATCATTGTAGGCTGCGATGAAGGCACAAAGGAAGCCGCACATGTTTTTGCCTCCCTTCTTCAGCAGGGAGCTGTTAAGGAAAACATTGACACGCTGTTCATGGGATTCACAGAGGCGGAAGCTGTTAAGCTGTTTGCAAATACTTATCTGGCTCTGCGGGTGTCATACTTCAATGAGCTGGATACTTATGCCGAGTCCAAAGGCCTGAATACCCAGGAGATCATCAACGGAGTCTGCCTTGATCCCCGTATCGGCACCCACTATAACAATCCTTCCTTTGGTTATGGCGGGTACTGCCTGCCGAAAGATACCAAGCAGCTGCTCGCAAACTTCCAGCACGTACCGCAGAATATGATGTCCGCCATCGTAGAGTCCAACAGGACCAGGAAGGATTTCATTGCGGACCGCGTTTTGGACATTGCGGGTTATTACTCTTATTCGGAAGGTAATTATGATGTTTCAAGAGAAAAAGAATGTATTATCGGTGTGTACCGAATGACTATGAAGAGTAATTCGGATAACTTCCGTCAGTCTTCTATTCAGGGTGTCATGAAGAGGATTAAGGCTAAGGGGGCTACGGTCGTGATCTATGAGCCTACACTTCCCGCCAACTCAACATTTTTTGGAAGTCGGGTTATTGGAGATTTGGATGAATTTAAACGGGTATCTCATGCTATTATCGCAAATCGGTATGATAGTTGTCTGGATGATGTGAAGGATAAGGTTTATACCAGGGATCTGTTTCGGAGAGATTAGAGGGTGGAAATCCCTCTGGCAATCACCGGTTGATTGTTCAGAGGGATTTTTGCTCTTGCGTATCTTATTTGGTACAGAGAGATTTGCGGTAATTCTATTTTGCGGTTACCTTCACCAGATATCAGAACAATCAGAACCGTTATTTATACAATGTTCGTCATCAAATAACAAAACGCATTATTCTGTGATGTTCCTCTGCTGCAATCTTGCTACACGATATATTTTATCCAGAAGATAAATCTCATCAACAGATTGCTGATCAAATTTTCTTTTTTCTGTCTTCTCCATTTTCCATTTTAAATTACGTTTATCCTTATATTCTTTGATTGGTTTTCGTTGAGATAACATGCTTTGTAATATATCAAAAACATTTGCAGCAATCGAGGCTCTGTCACTCATTGGCACAAAGCTCATACCCGTCATGATCATATCTGTTACAGAATTACGGTCTGGCTGTTTTGAAATCTCAAGCAAAAGATGATTATACTCCCTGATTTTTTCATTCTGCTTCTCAAGCGGCAGTTTTGCAATTCCATCCAGAATCCTCCCAAACAGCAATGGCGTATTCCATTCATCTGCGCTATTCGCCACATCATGTACAGAAAGGCTTTTCTCACACTCAAATAACTCCAAAAGTTCCATCCCCTTAATATCTCTTGCCTGCTGTATAAAAGAAATCTGATCCTTTCCGTACCAATACATACTCAGCAGTTTGTCCATTATATCTACCATCTGAAAATCCGAATTAAGATAATCATTAGAGCCATTCTGCCATTGAATCGGAAAATACGTTGCATTGATCGCCATTGCAAGATGAATCTGTTCAGCGCCTGATAAAACACAGAGATCCAGCCAAGCTTTTTTCTCATTGTCCAACTTCGTATCTAATGCCGATGAGATAAGGGTGTTAACACCATATGCAGATAATGAAAACAACCCATCTGTATTCAAATAACGGAAGCTCTGCGCTTTTGCCCGAAGAGGAAAACTTATCACATCAGCCATATGCAGCAACTTTTTATCTCCTGCACCACGACCTTGACGATACAATTCCCTCGACATTTTATACACTTCCGGATAATTTTGTATATATCTCTTTTCAAGTTCAGATAAATACGACGCCACAAGGACATTAACCCCGCGTCTTCCTATTACACCCAATGGATTAGCGCTATAAGCTTCATTCAGCAGTTTTTTATCATATCTGCTCTCCAGATTGGTCAGTACAAGCACTACCTTTCCCATATCAATCAATTCCACAAGTTCTTTCTTTGTCATCCTCTGATACTGAAGGAAACGATCCAGGTGATTTTCCAGCGGCATACCGATATAAACTGTTTCATACAAAAACAGAGCTTTGCGAATATCAAAATTACTTTGCAAAGAGCAGTCCATAAAACAGTTTTTCTGTTCTGCCCTATAAAATGGTATCTCCGCTCTCGTTATGCGATTTTCATAAATGGCTTCCGCATTTGAAAACCAATAATCCGCTTCCACTGCAGAACAGTTCAGATCTTTATGATAACCCAGTCCCCGAACCTCAAGCATTCGAAGCAATGGATCATGTTTCTCTGAAACTTGCTCCTTCTCTACCCTTTTATCTATACTTTCCCGATCATTTTTGCTGATACAAATGGAATCTGCCCCAAGGACAGGGCATAAAAACTTTTTCATCTCCCTGATTTTTTCATCTGTTGTGTCACTTCCCACTGTAATATCAATAGAATAGTTCATTCCCGTATGATGTATAATACGCACAATCTCTACATCACAAAATTTTGCTTCCACCAGTCCCCTTACTTCTGTCTCCGTATCAACCGAAGCACGAAATTCATCTACAGGATTTTCAAATGAAATTGGCAGGAGTTTCTTTTCAAAATTTACCGGCGCACTCTCTGATAATTTAACAGGAGAAGCTATATGCCGGATTTCATTGTTGAATTCTTCAGACAATTTGGCAAAATCCCCCTGGAATTCCATACAGTGAATCACATACTCAACGGGATTAATTTTGTAAATAGCCGTCTCCAGCTCCGGGTATGCACACCGCAATGCCAGATCCGTTCTTCGTATCTCGTTTTCGCAATTGTACATAAGTCATCCTCCTGCGTCAATTATACTATCTCAAATTCTAATTTGTGGTAACACAAAAAGACCACCCCAAAAACAGGCCAGCCTCCTCAATCTTCTTTAAACCCTTACGCCACCCCAGCTACATTCATACTATTTCTCGGGTGCATTTCCTTTAAAATCTCAGCCTGTTTTTTAGCTGCTATATGTATATAGATCTGAGTTGTTCTTATAGAACTGTGTCCTAATATCTGCTGAACGCAGCTTACATCCACACCTTCTTCTATTAAATAGGTTGCAAAGGAATGCCTGAACATGTGAGGTGTTATATTTCTATCAATACCCGCTAATTTTGTATATTTCTTCAGCATTAGCCGAATCGATTGTTCCGTATATCTATCGCCTCTACTGTTTACAAAGAAAAATCCACTTTTCTTAATTGCAGTCTCATTTTCTTCATAGTATTTCTTTAGAATTGCCAGGATTGAAGAATTACCAATCTGAATATACCTTTCTCTTCCGCCTTTTCCCATGATTCTTACCAAGCCAGAATGTAGATTAACGCTATCCTCACGTATATTCGAAATTTCATATACCCTGGCTCCTGTTGCAAAAAATACCTCCACGACAGCCACATCCCGCAACTGGTATCGCTCCATACGCCCACTATCTTTTCCCAGGCATCCGTACATGTAATTTAATAGCTGTTCAATTTCTTCCCTCGGAATAATCCTTGGAAGTGTTATGACTTCCTTAAATTTAACTTTTATTTTTCTAAAAGGATTATCTTCAATGATTTCTTCCTCTTCCAGATAATTGTAATATGCTTTTATGGAAGCTATTTTTCGTTTTACTGTCTTTTGTTTATATGTTTTATGCAACTCTGTAATGTACTTTTCTATTCTTTCTTTATCCGGCTCACCATCAGCAATGAAATCAAAAAATTGCCGCAAATCAATGCGATATGCTTTCAACGTCTTCTTGTTAAGCTCCTTTCGGTATTCACAATACTCCAAATATGGCTTTACTCTGTCTTTGAGTCTCATATTATAACCTCCTCCTTTTTGTATCATACTACCATTTTTGATACTATTTGCAATATGGAGGGGTTGTAGTCTGACTAACACATTTATTTTTATGATTGTGAACACCAGTTTTTGTTTGAAACAATCAGTGAATATTTTCCTGTACCGCATATCAGACTATTAGCTTTCATATCCACTCCCTTCTTACAGATCACAATACTTTCTATTGCCTCATGGGTTGCTTCTGAATAAAGCTCTGCATTATACGCTTTGAACCCCATCATATTGAGAGTCGGATTCAGATAAATCAAATCATTTGTAATGTATATGTATCCCACTAATATCATCAAAAAGAAAAGCACAAAAATATCTACGATTTCATTCAACGTCAACCCAAGACAGGATAACAGGTATATGGAAATATAATTGAAATAATTGTTACTTGTCTCATCCTTAACTTTCACGACTCGGTAACATTTTTCATTCTTAGTAGCTTTCATTTTCCTTTTTAAATAAACAAACGAAAAAAAGCTTAATCCCAATAGGAGCAATATTGCCCAGTCATTTACTTCATCAAAGAAGGCCGCATTTCTAAATTTTTCAATAAAATTTAGAAATCTTCCACCTTCTGTACATCGTTCAAGTATATTTTTTATTACCAGCAACACATAAAGAGGTATATAAGAAGATATAAACAAGATTACTTTGTGCATTTTATTCTCACCCTATTTCATATTTTTCTATTGCCTTTGCCAACATCTTATTCTCTGTCAAAGCGCTTATTACATAATGATCTAATAGAAGATTCAATATCTCGGCAGCATCCTCCGGTTTGTTATAGACAATTTTCCCATCGCCAGTCAACTCAACCTGAAGTCCATAGTCCGCCTTTATTTTTCCTAACTTCGCCTTATGTGTTGCCAGATTACCAAATCCTTTTCCCAATATTGCCTTAGTCAGACGCGGCATGTATCGTCCGTCACGTTTACATAGATCAATGAAATCCTGTGCGCTTGTTATCATGTCCATATTAACGATCGCACTCTGATTATCCTCAATCACCTTAAGAAACGCATCTTTATAATCAAACATAGAGTTGAATTTATTGCGATTTAAAATATAGTAATAATCATCTGTGAGAAACGCTTCCACGTTGCTTCCAATTGTCAATATTTTATCCGTTAATGGCTTAAATTCTTTTCCATTAAAAGAGAACATAACTGATTTTGTTTTCATGGCTGCCGTCTTCCTCACATGGTTTTTAAACAAAAGCAGCCTTTTGTCTTCCTGAGGTATATACAATTGAATTACTACAAAATTCAGTTTGTCAAAATCTACATCTTGATTTAACGTATTCTGGTCATCTAACTGCTCTGTAAGACTTCCAAGTATGGCATCTGAGTGTATGACGCTTTCTTTCTGCACATATTGGACTGTGTCATCCCTGGACATCTCCAGATCATAGGGTTCCATAGCATATGTGTCCAGTACACGACTTATATTTTCCAGGCTCCCAATGATCATTTCCTTTACACTCTGTTTACTGCATTCCATCATATAAGTTTTGTAGGTTCTTTGCTTTGAAGATGTTTTTCTCACAAACATGATATCAACCTGCGTTTTGTCATATTTGTCGGCAAAGACTTCAATTCTGTTCTTCAATTCTTCTTTTGATAATCCTGTGGATTGCTGCTTCATCTTTTCGTGCTCCTCTTTTGTGTGTGAAATTGTAGCGGGCGGTTGTAATTTTCTTTATCCAGTATATCACAAAAATTGTTGGTTGAAAGCAGTGCATTATTCGGTAGTAGTTTTGTAGGGTAAGGATGGATAATTAGCAGTTATCTATGAAGGAGGCAGACTAACTTATGAAAGATATATATGCATTGGGGATTCATATTGGACATGATCGTTGTGCTGCACTAGTAAAAAACGGAGAATTGCAGGCATCTTTAGCGCAAGAAAGAATAGACCGCATAAAGCATTCTGACTCTTCGGAGATACCATATCAAGCAATAGATGCTATACTTGACTATTGCCAGATTACTGTGGATATGATTGATTATGTTGCGTTTACTTTTTCTTCGGTAAACGCATATGAATTAAAGCAGTATTACTTTGAAGAACTAACTTCTCACTATCCAAAGGGTTCTTTTGAAGTGATACCGGTTTCGCATCATTTGGCACATGCGGAATCAGCATTTTGTACATCAGATTTTACGAAAGCTTTAATTTTGGTTGCAGATGGTGGTGGTGACAACCATGGTTTGATGACAGAAGCAGAAAGTTTGTATATGGGGGTCAATAATTCTGTATATCCATTAGAAGCACGGTATCAAATACCACCTATAAATACAATTAATAAAAAACAAAGTTATATTTACCCTTTTATGAACAAAGAACTTTTACATAACCCTATTAGTATAGGCCGAAAATATGAGCAGATTACTTATATGTTGGGATTCAAATGGGGACAATGTGGAAAAACTATGGGGCTAGCTTCCTATGGAAAATCAATACAAGATTATTCACATTTACAAATAGATTCTTTTAATTTTGATTTACAATTTGGAACCTTAATTCAAGAAATTTATGCAAGATACCTGGAGTCAGGACTTAGATACTATGAATTTCTCCACAATGAAGCTGCTAATATCGCTAAAACTGTTCAGGAGTTAACAGAAGCATTACTTAGCGGGTTGATAAAGTACATTACTCAAAAATACGGAATTTATGATGTCTGTTTGTCTGGTGGAACTTTTTTGAATTGCATGTTAAATCATAAACTGTTGGAAAATATTCCCAATTTGCGGCTACATATATGTCCAGCTTCCAGTGATGACGGACAGGCGGTAGGAGCCGCTTTTCATGCTTATAAAATCAGCGGGAAAAATGTCCGTAATACGAGCAAGATTTTGCCATATTTAGGTCTTAGTTATACAAATGATAAAATTAAAGAAGAGTTGGATGCATTTAGTCTAAATTATATATACTATGATGACGATGAAGAATTGTGTAAAGTTCTGGCTCATTATATATTTGAAAATAAAATTGTTGCAATATTAAGAGGGCGTAGTGAATTTGGACCTCGTGCATTGTGTCATAGAAGTATTTTGACAAATCCTACATGGAAAGGAATGCAGGATCATCTGAACAAAGAAGTCAAGCATAGGGAATATTTTAGGCCATTTGCTCCTGTTGTAACAGAAGAAAGAGCTATGGAAATTTTTGATTTGAAACAATTATCTCCATTTATGTTACTAGCTTGCAAAGTACACAATGAATATAGGATGAAAATTCCGGCAGTTACACATGTAGATTTCACCGCAAGAGTTCAAACCGTAAACAAGGCTCAAGAACCTTTTATTCATAGACTGTTAATAGAATTCGATAAGCTTGCAGGCGTACCTGTGTTGCTTAATACTTCATTTAATGACAATGGGCAGCCAATAGTAGAATCCCCGGTCGATGCAATTCAAACATATTTAAATACTAATATTGATATTTTAGTATTAGAAAATTATATTATTAAAAAATAGAATAGGGGGAAGCTGTCACATTTGACCGCTCCCCCCTATTCTATTTAATGAATCACTACATAATAGCCAGTATAAGGATCAAGTAAAGGGTATTCATATTTGTCACCAATAAGGA
>NZ_CAXSVO010000035.1:0-34484 GCF_964240875.1 Ruminococcus sp. 5_1_39BFAA
CGACAGCAAAACCTTACATATCTATTTCTTATCAGAAAGATTCACTTTCCAAAGACACAAGATTTTTTACAGCCTCGTCGAGCCACCCGTTTTACGGGTGGGGGCGACTTAATTTTCCAACCTCGCTTTTACTGATGTAATCCATGTTTCAATTGCTTCGGCTAGTATTAACTGTTGGTGTAAAACTGCCATTCCGGTTTCTGGTATTTCAGGCACATTTTCTTTTGCAAGGATATTCTCTTGTAGATAAGATTTTAGATTTGCCACATTTTCTTCAATATTAGCAAGACAGGACTTTTGTTTATCTGCTGGAAGGCTGTCCAAATTTACAATTACCGCATTAAAATCCAGAAAAATATGAATAGGCTTACCAGCAATCTCCATCATAAGTTTCTCAAATTGCCGTTCGCCAGCTTCCGTCAAAGAATACACCGCCTTTTCAGGCATTTTCCCTTCTTTCACGGTCACGCTATTGATAAGTCCTTTTTCCTCTAACTGAATAACTTTTTTGTAAATAGAAGGGGTACTGATTTTCACCCATCTTGATATATTGCGATATTCCACTAATTTCTGAATGTCATAGGCGCTTAGAGATTCTTTTTTCAGTATTCCCAACACAATTAAATCTATGGTAGCCATATGTTCTCCTTTTATAATTACGTTTTTTATATTACTGTAATTTATACTAATTTATTTTATGGAGAGTGTCAAGCGGGAAAATTGATAAAGTGCTATAAATTATAGCAAAAAGCCTGTTGACCTTTACTATAATTTATAGTAGTATAATTGCTGCGATATTTTACTATAAATTACAGTACAGTAATTTATATCATGAGTACGAAAGGAGTATTTACAATGAAAGAACGTAACAACAAAATGGAGCTTTTGGGGAACGCACCTATTCCGAAAGCACTTATGGCACTTGGCATCCCGATTATGATTGGAATGTTGATAAACGCCCTGTATAATCTGGTGGATGCCTACTTTGTAGGAGGACTGGGAGAAAGTCAAATGGGTGCGATTTCGATAGTGTTTCCATTGGGGCAAGTGGTTGTAGGATTAGGTCTGATGTTTGGTAATGGAGCTGCATCTTATCTTTCAAGGCTTCTAGGACGTGGAGACAAAGATACTGCGAATAAGGTCGCAAGTACAGCGCTGTATAGCAGTGTTTTAGTTGGGGCAATTATCATTATTCTTGCTACTATCTTCTTGAAACCGATTTTAACTTTATTAGGAGCAACAGATACAATCATGCCTTATGCATTGACATATGCTAGGATTTATGTGGTTTCATGTATTTTTAATGTATTCAATGTGACTATGAATAATATTGTCACAAGTGAAGGCGCAGCGAAAACCACTATGTATGCTTTGTTATTGGGAGCTATATTGAATATTGGTTTAGATCCGATCTTCATTTATGTACTTGAAATGGGAGTTGCCGGGGCTGCTATTGCTACAGCTATTTCGCAGCTTGTTTCTACACTTGTTTATTTGAACTATGTATTGCGGAAAAAGAGTGCATTTACTTTCAGTGTAAGAGAGTTTGCGCCCACAAAACAAATGATGGCAGAGATATTGAAAATAGGTGTTCCAACGCTGACGTTCCAGCTTCTTACCAGTCTTTCTATTGCACTGATTAATCGGGCTGCAAATGGATATGGGGATGCTGTTATTGCCGGAATGGGGGCCGTTACCAGAGTTACATCAATGGGAACATTGGTGGTATTTGGCTTCTTAAAAGGATTCCAGCCGATTGCAGGATTTAGCTATGGGGCTAAGAAATTTGACCGATTGCAGGAGGCGATTAAAACATCAATCCTGTGGTCAACGATTTTCTGTGTAATTGTAGGATTGCTGATGGCCGTATTTTCCACACAAATTATTTCCCAGTTTACAGACGGCAATGCAGAGATGATTTCTGTCGGTCAAAAATCACTCATAGCGAATGGTTTTTCATTCATGCTGTTTGGATTTTATACGGTATATTCTTCTTTGTTCCTTGCACTTGGCAAAGGTACAGCAGGCTTTATTCTTGGAGCTTGTAGGCAGGGGATCTGCTTTGTACCAGTTATTCTGATTCTTCCGGTGCTTTGGGGACTCAATGGAATTCTTTATGCACAGCCGATTGCGGATGTGATTTCTGCAGTAATTACCATTTTTATGGCATTACACCTCCATAAGGAATTATCTGCGGAAAAAACAAAGATGATTTCTATAGAACAGGGGAATCTTTAAATGAGGATAGTAGATGGAAATTAGTTCGTTAAATTAAGGAGGGCGGAGATGTCTGTACAAATGAATATAGAACGGCAGCCTGCCATCCAGCGTGGGAACCTCACTATTGATCCACAGTACTATACGGTCACATTGGCCGGAGAGGAAATTGATCTTTATCCCAAAGAATTTGATGTTCTCTGCCTATTGACACAGTATCCCGGTTGGGTGCTTTCTCCTGAACAGATTTACGGTGCTGTTTGGAAGGAGAGTGTGATTGGCTGCGAGCGTGTGGTCTATAACGTGATTTGCCAACTGAGGAGGAAATTGAAGAACCCGGATATGATCCAGACGGTTATCAGGAGAGGATATAAGTTTGTGGGATAGGGTAATCCCCTGGAGCAGTGAAAAGAACTGTTCCGGGGGATTTTGCTGCTTGGGGAAGTTAGGCTATATTTGAGGTAATTGATTTCTGTTTTTTAAGTTATCAGAAAATTCAAGGAAACTTAAGGTTATCAAACTTGCTTGTTTCGTTTTAACGAAATATAATAGTACCCATTAGGAGGGGAGAAATATGGATTTCATGACGACAAAAGAAGCTGCTGGGAAGTGGGAACTGACGGAGCGGATGGTACAGTATCATTGCAAAGCGGGGCGTATTCCTGGAGCGATAAAAATATCCGGTGTCTGGCTGATACCAAAAGGTATAGGGCGACCTGTTGATAAAAGATATAGAAATTTCAAATCTACAAAGTAGATACAAATAACTATGGTAAGATAAAAGACGGAGGTGGTTATGTGCAAAAAATATTAATTGTTGAAGATGATCTTTCCATACAGGCATTACTTCATGACTTTATCCAGGAAGCAGGATATGATGTGACATTAGCAGGGGATGGTGTGGAAGCGATAACTGAATTCTCTAAGAAACCATTTGATTTAATTCTTTTGGATATCATGCTTCCAAAAGTTGATGGATATGGTGTTTGTGAGGTAATACGGCAAAAATCTGATGTCCCTATTATTATGCTTACAGCATTGGATAGCGAACAGGAACAAATTAAAGGATTGGATTTACAGATAGATGATTATATTACAAAACCGTTTTCTATGCCTATTCTGATAAGAAAAATAGCTGCGGTACTTCGACGTACGTCAAAACTTACAGAGACATCAGCTACCATTGAATATAAAAATCTAATGCTGGATTTAGATGGATACAAAGTCTATATAGGGAAAGAAAGTGTCGATTTAACTCCGCGCGAGTTTGAAATTTTGAGAGAACTATTGTCTCATAAAGGTAAGATATTAACACGGAAAAATCTGCTGCAGATACTTTGGAAGTATGAATTTTTTGGAGATGAAAGGATTATTGATACTCATATTAAAAACTTGCGGAAAAAATTAGGGGAAGCAGATTACATTGAAACAATCAGAGGGGTGGGATATAGAATTGATAAAGAAGATTCGTAGCAAACTGTCAGTTAAGGTTTTTGCAATAACTATTTTAACAACAGTAATTTGCTGTATGATTAGTTATGTTTTCCTTTTATGGTTTGTCCCCAATATATATCAATATGATTTGGCTGAAGCTGAATCGTGGATAACTTTTTTACCCGATATCATGTCGGAAGAACCGAAAGAAAATGCATCAATTTGGTTTGAGGAAATAGGTGAATCCATACAGAACAATTATGATGGTGAATTTGAATTGCATTTTTTTCAGGCAGATGGACAAGAGGTAAGTTTACAGGATGTAAATCAACTTATTGGAGGAAAAATATCTGATTATGATAAAGTAGAGAAAACGGAACCATATTCGGTTATATTTGTGGACGATGATTCACCATATACCATCCTGATGACAAGAAACCTTGCAAAACGAACGCAAACAGAGGAAACTTTAGGTAAGGCCCTGCCTGGACTATGTATTGTCGTATTTGTAGTATCGATTATTACCGCACTTTTCTATTCTTTATATATGACTGCTCCAATAAAAAGAATCAGCAGAATATCGAAGCAAATGGCGGATATGGATTTTAGTGGTCTTTGTACGGTTAAGAGGACAGATGAGATAGGTGTGCTTGCAAATAGTTTGAATGAGTTGTCCGGGAAATTATCTACGGCTCTTACAGAACTGCAGGAAGCAAATCAAAAACTCCAGGCCGATATTGAAAAAGAGCGTCAGCTAGAACGACAGCGGTTAGAATTTTTTTCAGCAGCCTCCCATGAATTGAAAACACCCATTACAATTATTAAAGGCCAGTTACAGGGAATGCTGTGTCAGATTGGAAGATATAAAGACAGGGAGACTTACTTAGCACAATCCTTGGAGGTTACGAATACTTTAGAACAGATGGTGCAGGAACTTTTAACTATTTCCCGATTAGATACGCCAGGATATGGTTGCAAAAAAAGTTATTTTGATTTTGAAAAACTTTTAAAGACACGATTAGATGTATATGAAGATTTAATTATTCAAAAAGATTTATTATTGGAGAGTTCTTTATCGTTGGATACTCTTTTGTTTGGTGATGAGGTATTGTTGCAGAAAGTGGTTAATAATCTTTTAAGTAACGCAATAGCATATTCTCCGGATGGCAGCGAAATATTTGTGAAACTATGGTCTGAAGCGGAGGGGATTTATTTTACAATTGAAAATACCAATGTTCATATACCAGAAGAGGCTCTTCCCAAATTATTTGAGGCTTTTTACCGGGTGGATCAATCGCGCAATCGGCAGACAGGCGGCAGTGGGTTGGGATTGTATATTGTTAAGACTATTCTTGATCTGCATGATGCGGAAATACGAGTGAAGAATACATTCCGTGGAGTTTGTGTTTCAGTACATTTTAAATGAGTTCATAATATTGAGGACAACGATTTTGGTTCGTTGTCCTTTTTCTATCTCCACATTAAAAACATATTTGATACAAAACCAATTCAAACAGTAATGGTATCTTTATATCGTACCGATAAGAGTACAGAAAGGAGCAACTAATATGAAAAAAAGAACACTAGTATTTTTAGCAACCATGTTATGCCTTAATATTTCGACGGGGTGTATGGCACAGGACAATAACATTCCTGATGCCACATCCAAAGACATCGAGACATCCATGCAGGAAGGTTCAACATCAGTCCGATCACAAAATGGCGGCACATCGTATGAAACTGCATATAAGAATTTGTTGTCATTTAAAAGTGAAGATTATTCAAATAGTACTGTTGATGAATTTGATCAGTTGTTGACTTCAACGGGTGATTTATCCGTATTATTTGAAGATTACTCTGCAGTAGCAGAAAAGATATCAGAAGATGATGAAAACTACGATTTCATTACAATTACGATGAATGCTTCTCTGGATGAAATATACTGTAAGGAACTGAACGATGAGATTGGGTTTGAATGCCGTGTAATGAAACGTGGAAATCTTACGGAGCCGCTTAATGAAGAAGAACAGAAGATTTTGGAGGCGGAGCCGATATATGATTTTCAATTCTATGCATCCTGCTATATTCATTACCAGATTACAGATAAGACCCTCACAGTGGAGAAAAGAGATGAGGCGCTGAAAACTTTTCGGGACGATTTGCAGTCTTATGTAGACACATTAAGCGAAGAAGAAATTGCAAATGGAAATGTAAAGGAATTGCTGGAGAAAAAGGCTCAGGAAATAGCTGACAATCTTGAGGTGAAGAAAATGGAATTAGATTTCGATGTCCAAACTATTTCAGTAGCTGGAAATGGTATAGAAATTGATGGGTGAAACGGAGGCCTTGGAGCAGATCGTAGGGTATGCTCCAAGGCAAATTTGTTACATTCTGTCGAACGATTTTCAAAATATTATACCATTCATAACTCATCCATAACTCGTTCATAAGTCGGTTTTTTATAATGGCAGATAATGAGAAAAACCAGCAGCAACAAGGAATTCTTGTCCTACTGGTTTCACTCAGATTTTTCCGCATCGGACTCACTGTGCTGGGCGAGAAATTGCTCAGTCATACAGTCCACGGTGTTCAACATGAATTTCCGTTCCTGCGGATGGCATATTTGGAATTTCCCGATGAGATGCTCTACATCCATATCTTCATCGGAAATCTCCGGGTTGAACAGTATGTTGGCTGAAATTCCTAACCGGTTCACAATCGGGTATAGGATTTCAAAGGAAGGGTTCATCAGTCCCCTCTCTATGTTCTGGACGGTTTTGATCGCCACATGGCAATCATCCGCCAGTTCCTGTTGGGTTAGCTTGCAGACGTGTCTTGCGGCGCGGATGCAGTTACCCAAATGTGCTAATTTGTCTTTCGGCATAATCATTCACCTCACATATATTCTATCGTGCCGATTTGGGTTTTCACATTCCCTAATCGTACCTACATAGTATGCAAGATTATGCCGATTGTGGAAATGGAATATAGAAAGCCCTGTTGGGGAGCCAATAAAAAAAACGGCTTCCCGCAGCAGGGCTTATTCGTGTTTGCCATCTGTGGTTTGCCGTAAGGAGAAAACCGTGGATGGCATTATTTTTGTGAAAGGATATAGGTCCCCGCCGGGTGGACAATTAAAAAAATCCTAGCATTCGATGCGGAGTTTTATACCTACGAACAGGCATTATATTGCGTGTCCAATACCTACAATAATACCTATAACGCATATTACTACCATATCTGGAACTATCACGTCAGGAAGCATCAGCGGCTCCCTGGCGTTTTTCTATGTCAATTTCTGACGAATTTCCTTGATTGTTATTGGAGCAGAGGACCTCCGTGTTTGTTTTGTGCCTCTATTGAAAATATAGTCCATGAAAAATTTTTTTGAAAAATTTCCGTTTTCATTTCCGATTTTGAAAAGCTGAATTGTTTTAGTTATTTAAAGGGGAAAAAGGGGCATTTCTACTGTCCGGAAAAATTTTTTGAAAAAATTTTGAAAAACCTTTCCGGTTTGGGGTGGGCAGATCTGTCTTAGTAGTTAAAGGGGACAAAAGGACAGTTCTGCCACTTGGAAAAATTTTTTGAGAAATTCTGAAAAATCTTTCCGGTTTTGCATGGGCAGATTCGTCTTAGTAGTTCAAAGGAGGCGATAAGGACCACTCAAAACTGCATAAGAAAGGGGGAACGATCATGTCGGCTCCCTTAAAAGACAAGGACTGCATCATTGCCATATTTGACAGTTTTGCCAAGACTGTGATGAAGAACGAGTGCAGGAATGCAGTGGATGAAGAAAAAAGAAAACGAGAAAGAGAACAGGCGGTGACAGAAAAGCTGCAATATCTGTTTGAAACACAGATGCAGGAGGATGTCTATCCGTCCGAGCATCTGGTTCTGCAGGGAAAATCCCACATCTGTGTGATTACCAGCGAATGGCTTTACAATGCCATGCTGAAATTATCGGAAACACAGAGGGAGGTACTGATCCTGGATTTCTGGTATGGGTACACGGATATTGAGATAGCTGCACAGTTTGCTGTTACGTCAAGGACAATTTACAACTGGCGGCAGAAGGCTTTTGCTGCTATACGAAAGTATTATGAAAGGAACCATTATGAAAGAAAATGAACTTACATATGAGCTGATCTGCGCCGCCGTAAGAGGCGAGCGCGAAGCTCTCGACCAGATTCTAATTTACTATGACGATTATATCAACACATTAGCGACTGTGAAGGCGGAGGATGCCCAGGGGAAAGAGTACCAGTATGTCGATGGAGATTTAAAGACACGGATTCAGATGAAATTGGTGGATGCCATACCGAAATGGAGGGGACTTAGAAATGTTGACGACAGATTTATTTGATTTTGCCTATGTGCCGGACTGGTACGGACAGTTGGACGAGTTATCAAGGATAGCTCTCCCGGAGCCGTGGCGGTTCAAGAAACCAACCAATGTGACGAAGAACCAGGACACACCCATTTTGGAACGCTATATACATATGATTTTTCGCAAACAATGCATTGAGTTCAATTCAGCAGAAGATGACAGAAAAGCAGCACGGTTTTTCCATGTGGAGAACGAGAGGGCCTGTTTCCATACTGGACTATATAACAGCCGGTATAAAGGGATTTACGCTTTCTTTGACCGGAACCACAGAAAGGATTCCATGCTGGAATGGTATTTCCGGGGATTTTGTGACGAGCTGTCGCCGTGGCTTCGATACATACAGCCTCTGCCGCAGAAACCTTCCTACTACACAGTGAAACGGGGAGCAGGATTTAATCCGGACTGGCCGATCAGGGTAAACGTAGAACACATATTAGGGGATACAGAAAATCTGGAGAGGATTCCGGCGAAGATCCGCAAGGCAAAGAACCTGCCGCTTTTGTTTGAAACAGCGGTGGAGCTTGGCAGGAGGAGGGCCGTGGTGGAACCGGGGCTTGTAGTGCCGCAGGGATACCAGGGGAAGATACAGTATCTTCTTCCGGTTTACCTAACGAACATGAAAAAACCGGATCTCGTGATGACGTTGGAAGTAATGGACGGTTATTACATGGGACACACCTGCCTGACTCTGGAGATGGCTTACCTAAACGCCAGAGTGGTCGCAAGGCCGCTGGTCCCGTGGCTGACAGAACTTGTGAAATAAAGATAAGAGAATAAAGATAGAGAGACGCCCGACAAAGTTAGATGCACATAGGATTGTGCTTTGTCGGGCGCAAAGTAAGAAAACGGTTGATGGTTTATTGTGTCCGAATTAATTTATGGACATGGATGCCAACAAGGCAATTTTCTCATTCATGAGGTCTATGACATGCTGGCCGAGTTCCTCAAGCCATTGGGCATTGATCTCCCAAAAACTCTCCTTACGAAGCTGTATTTCCAGCAGCCGCTTCATCTGCCACAGGGTGTCCTGAAATGCTTCCGCCTGGTCAGAAATGCAGGTGGCTTCAATACTGCCCGGTTCCGCAGAACGGCTGCGGCCGGTGCTTTTATCATATACACGCAGCTTTCCTTCGCTGGCGGCCTTTACATACCGTTTGGTCGCATCGTCCATCAGGAGTGTGGCAAAGTACATGGCAAGTCCGGCTTCATCAATAGTTGACGGATAATAGCAGAAGGCCATTTCCAGAAAGTTCAGCAGCTTCTCTACAAGGTATCCCCATTCGTTTGGCTCCCACTTTAAAAGCTCCGGGTGATAAAACTCCTTGTTGTCGATCCTGCAGTGCTGTTCTTCTACATATAACGCGATAGCCTCTGCAATGAATTCTGACCACATCCAGTAGCCTTCCTGCTTTGCCCGTTCTGCTGCAAGACCCGGATTATTGAAGCGGTGCAGGTCGTCAGAACGACATTCATTGTGGATGGCATAATAGTGACCCAGTTCATGCCAGAGATAGTGGCAGAAATAATCATCCGCAAGAGGTATCTTTTGCGGATCAGGTATGTATTTTTGCCAGATAAGGATGGCATCCCCAAGATCCCCATGGATCATCTCCATGATGGACGTGTAATGATCCTCGTCAATATCCGTCTGGCGGGAACGTAATT
The DNA here is from genome assembly GCF_964240875.1 of Ruminococcus sp. 5_1_39BFAA. Classification (NCBI taxonomy): domain Bacteria; kingdom Bacillati; phylum Bacillota; class Clostridia; order Eubacteriales; family Oscillospiraceae; genus Ruminococcus; species Ruminococcus sp. 5_1_39BFAA. The sequence goes on from NZ_CAXSVO010000035.1 coordinate 9,704, forward strand.
TTGCAACGAGCATTTTCCGGGTAGGGAATACGGTCTTGTCACTGACGATATGGATTTCCGGGATAGGTATTGTGTCCATGCCGGGAAAAGGCGGCATAAATCTTTGGAAGATTGCCAGTGCTTCCGGTATCCATGCTTTTATCTGTTTCTGCGTAACCATGGCAGTGCTCCTTTATGTGAAGGTGATCGGTGTTTGGTCAGGATTGATTTTCATCCACTTCTTTTACACCGAAATATATGATAGTGTTTTCCGTCTTGCTGTAGTCATATACGACGCCGTGCATTTCATAGTCGAAATCCATGTCGCTCATGTATTTTAATACATGCGGCTGGTCGGGGGGATAGCAGTCGCAGGTACACCGGGAAAATTCTTCCATACCGGAAAGCTCGTCAATGACGGCACGGATAAGGCTGTCGGCAGCGTTGTAGATATTGGAACCGTATTCAATGGCAGCCAGTTCCGGGCGGACAGGATAAGAGATGCCAGCTTTTAGGTGCGGGTCGCAGCATTTTTCCTTACGGGTGCCGCTGTGTATATCATCATCGTCAAATTCAAGGACATCTGGGAAACGGTAGATTATGTATTTCATGCGGGTACTTCCTTTCAGTTTCTATTTTTACTAAGAAGTATACCACGGCGGCAGTAAAATGAATAGCCGTTTTGTGTATCATAAAACGGGGCAGGATGGCTGCCAGCGGGAGACACAGAAAATTGATTCCCGCCCGAAAAAACATAATGTGAAATATAATTCAATAAAAATACTAAAATTCAAGAACAAAGAATGATTGAAAATATTTGAATTCAAATACAAAAAATATATTGACTTATAATTCGAAATATGATATAAGTAATTCAAATAAAAGGAGGATAGTTCAATGGAAGAATTCGATATTCAGAGATTGATGGACAATATAAACAGCATTATTCAGCAGAAAAATATAAAGATTGGAGAGATGGAAAGTGATATCGGAGTATCTCCCGGATATATCTCGCGCCTGACCAAAAAAGGGAATGGAGCCGCGACATCGGCAGATTTAATATGGAAGGTAGCAAAATATCTGGGAGTCAGCGTGGACTTCCTTATGGATGGCAACGCAGCAAAAACGGCAGATAATCTCCGGTATATGCAGGGGTTTATCAATAAGCTGATGGTCCGTACTGAATCAGCGGAACTTTGCTGGGAACCGATTACCACGAAATATGTGAACCAGATTATGGCCGGAGGAGACGGTGAATTGTTCATAGTAAAGGAGTGTGGAAAGACAGAACATGTGGACAATGGGAACGATCTCCCGATTATTGAAGAGAATACGTTTAGTGAGGACAACTACACATACCGGCGCGTGAAAAAAAATAGAATCTGGTCTTCGGCAGCCCCGCTGGAGTATGTATGGCTGGATGGACCGGGATTTGTCGCAAAATTGAATGAGGAAACAGAACTTTATATTTTCTCCATGGGCATTAGTTTTGGTACCGATCATGGAAATATCGAAGATACATTTTATGACGTGTATATGAGAAAATATGTAGTGGATGATTCCCCGGATGTATTATGCGGAAACATGGGTGAGCCCATTTTTTACTGGAAACTGATACCTCTCTGTAATACATTTAATAACGCATCTTCCATCAGAGAGGATATCATTGGTCTGTATAACAGTGCAAGCAATCATGCCTATGATATAAAGCTGGATGCCGATGCAAAGAGTTTTATAGATGAATTCATGGGCTTAATTTAAGGAGGGCATCGGATGAATTACAAGAGCAACATGGCAAAGTCGCCAAATGGTGCGACCCTTGGGGAGCGGATCACGATAAGGGGCGGCTATGGGCTCCATTACAAAGCAGGGAAAAAGCAGGATGACCTTACCGTGGAACAATTAGTAGAATGCGTTTCTGGAAGAAAAGTGAAAGAAATCATATATTTCCCACAGTCAGAGAGTTCTTTGAAATAGGACCAGGATGGCAACGCAGGATAAGGAACTGCAAAGAAAGCGAAAGATATGGACTGCACGAGTTTTGTCAATTATGAGCACGGCCGGAGCAGGATGGACGCGGGACTTATTGGCCTTATGGAATCCATCTGCCCTGGCCGTTTTTGCTGTTATAAGTATGCGTAAGATGGTATCTGATGTAGCAGCGAATTAATATCGGCGGCATTTGATAGAGGAATGTAATATCAATAAAGCATCACGGGGGCAGAAAAATAGACAAAAAATACCAGAAATCAATGTGTAACTCTTGCAAAATCTGCCAATTTGTGATAATATAAAATACTCACATGAGATATGTGAGGTTTGATATCCAATTTTACATAAGATTGACAATGAACCTGTTTTATTTTAATTCTAAAGATGATGGGAAAATATGAGGTGATGAAAGCAGTTTAGAATTTTAGAATAGCAAAAGTTACATATTTAATGATTTAGCAAAAATACTCTAGTTGATTATTAAAAACGAAAAATTTTGTCAGGACTGTAGATGAAATCAACGGTAGAAGTGCGCAAATCTTTATGTAACCTTTGCTTTTTTGATATAAAAAATATGGCTGAGGCAAATAGAGAGTTGGGCTGCATTTAATAAGAACTGTGCAGAACGCAGAACCTATTTGCCTCAGCCTTTTTATACGGAAAAGCCTCCATTAGCATGAAGGAGGTGATGGTGTTGAAACAGGAATGGGTATCGGACCTGGAAGCAACCGGAAAAAAATTAAAGACACTCAGAAAACGGGCCGGCCTGACACAGGAGCAGCTGGCAGAGCGGGTGGGCGGCACCTGTACAAACACCGTCATCTCACGTTATGAACGTGGCAGTACTGAGATGGGAATCCAGACGATGTACGATTTAGCGGAGGCGTTGGGAGTGCCGCCGTCAGAGCTGACCCCGGACCGGCTGCTACATAATAACGATGGCATTCATAATGACAATAACACTTATAAAGCTTCAGAAAATAAATCCTTGGGGCAGCAACAGACCGGCACAGCTGATATTTATTCCCTTTACAGCCAGCTGGATGGGCCGAATAAGAAAATGATAGATGAAATGATAAGTCTGATGCTTTTTAAACAGAAGCATACAGAACGGTTAGCATGAACCGTGTGGATTAAGAAAAACAGGAAAATCCGCACGGTTTATTTTTTTTGTCTTTTTTCAGCGCAGTTTTTATCTAATCTGCACTTTGTTTCAGATTGTTGAAAGTTTCCTTTTTATTGATTTGAGTGACCATGAAAATGATTTTTTAAAATTGGACTTATTTGTCTATTTTTAAACCGGGATTGGACTTTTGCGTTGAGGTAATGTCTGCATGTTCTTGTTAGAATATTTCCAGAGCAGGGGAACGGACAAGACCTAAGGCTGGATAACCCGAATGGGTGGATGCTCCCCGCTTAATAAAATATCGAATGCCTGACTAGTAAATGCATAAGGGCAAAGGTTCTCATACAGCTTTTTACTTCTGACATCGGCTTGGAAATAAGCCGTCGGCATGGAGAAAGGGTGTATAGGAGTATACCGCAGAACCCTTGTGACTTTTTAGCCGGATTGTGTCAGCCGCTGTGTACTCCGAAAGAGTGACATGGCGTTTTTTTCGTTGTGGAATTTCCAACCCTATGGATCTTCATGAGCACCTTTGCCCAGACCGCATTCCAGGCGGAAAGGACAAGACCATGAAGGATGAAAGAATTATCGTAACTGAGGAAACCACATTAAATAAGCTGCTGGAGATGATTGGACAGGCTGAGAAAGCGCAAAAGACACCAACTGCTAAGAACCTGCGTGAAAACGCGGGAGCGCCAATCGCGGAGACGGAGAATGGAGACTGCAAGGTATACAGAAATGGTTATGCGGTCTACGTCAACGGTACTGGAACTGCGGTCCTCTGGCTGGCAGACTGCAGCTCTTTTACTTACCGCTTTGCACAGCTTGGTGACAGGGAAAAGGAGTACATGGCTGATACGGATACTCTGGACGAGTCTTTCTTTGGGGAGCAGCCGTGGTTCATGGCAGTGATGATCAGAGGAGGGCACCAGGTGGAGAAAAACAGCATGAACCGTCAGTTTGACCGCAAAGGGGCAAAAAAGGACTTGTGGGATGAAGATGAAACGGAGGAAAAGAGAGGACAGAGTTGGACTTCCGGAGATTATTATGAAAGCCCGGAGGAAGCGTGTATTTGCAGAGAAACTATGAAAGAGCAGCTTGGAAGACTGACGGATAAACAGAGGGAGGTATTTATCCTTTACCATGTTTATGGGTTTGAAAAATATGAGATTGCGGAGCGGCTTGGCGTAAGCCGTGCGGCGGTTACTTACCGATTACTAGGGGCAGAGGACAGGCTGAGTAAAAATTTTCTGAAGAAATTTTGAAACCTACTTAATTTTGTACTTCTCCCGCGACTATTTATGAGAGGAACTTTTCAAGAAGCCCACAGGCACACAGGGAAACCTCCCAAAAATCTGTGAGAGGAGGATAAGCCCATGAAGGTAATTTAAGCATTGGCACTGTAAATCCATAATACAACAAATCTGCCGCTTTCCTGTTTCGGGAGGGCGGCAGCCATGAGAAGGAGGCCAATATGAACAAAAATAAATGCGAGGCGTGCAAAGAACGTAAGGAGCGTATCTATATCTGTTCCCCGCTGCGGCTAAAAGCACAGGAACCAGAGAGGGCAGAAATAGAGCTGAAGGACAACCTTGAAAGGGCAAAGGCAGCCTGCAGGCTGGTGGCGAAGCTCGGAGCCGTTCCGCTCTGCAGCCATCTTTTCTGCACACAGTTTCTGGATGATGCGGTTGCAGATGAGAGGAAGATCGGAAGGCGCATCGGCCTGGAACTGCTGAAGGATGCGGATGAACTGTGGTGCTTTTCTGAATATATCTCCGAAGGGATGATGGAAGAAATCGCGCTTGCATCGAAGCTGGGAATTCCGGTGAGAACCATTGGGGAATCGGCAGGGCTGCTGGGGAAGGCATCCGGCAAAAAATGCTGTGATCGGCAGGAACCGTGCGGGGCAGAAGGCACAGAGGATGCGGATATTGAGATCGGGATTCCCCTTTGCGGTGTTCAGGATGCAATGGAGGCGGTTAAGAAACTGCTGGAAGTCATTTTTGGTGATGGAATGACCGGAACAGATAAGAAGGGGGAAAACGGCAATGAGTAAGAAATGCAGGGCACAGCACAGCGGACCACACCGCCGTCATGGTGACCGGAATGTGCAGACACGCTATTCCGGCAAATGCAGGGGGCAGGAAATTACAAAAAATGTCCAGGAGGAAAGCAGGATGAAGGATGAAAAGAAAAAGGAAGGTAGCAAGAAGGATTTTGTGCCGGTTATTATCCCGGAAATCAAGGTCAAAATCCATGAGCTGCATATCCACATGGATGAGCGTATGGATACCGTGAATTTTAATGGGGACTGTGAGGTGTCCATTGCGGGTGGAGAGGAGGAAGCGTATGGCGAAGAAGACAGATGACAAACTGAAAACTATTCTGGTTCCGGTAGATGCGTCAAAACTCAGCCAGGGACTGAAGGCCGCTTTCATGGGCATTGCAATGGTCTTTGACAGCATCGGGGCCGGAGAAGCTGCCCTGGAATTGAAAGCTGCGGCCGGAGAGGTTTCCTGTTCCACAGATGAAGCAGAAACCAGACAGGGGGATACTGACGGAGCGGATATTGTAGAAAGCACAGGGAGTGATGAGATTGGCAGCGAAAACAAGAGTGATGCAGCCGTGGAGACTTCCGATACCGGACAGGCAGCGCCGGCCGCTGTTACGGTGGATGACATCACAAAGGTCATTGTAGCGAAGATCAAGCAGAAACGCATCAACAACGAAAAGATCGGGCAGCTTTTAAAGACCTACGGCGTGGACAAGGTCAGCAGCCTTCCTGCTGAAAAGTATGAGGCATTCCTGACGGATATCTCCCAGCTTTAAATGGGGGGAGACCGGAGTGGATGGCAATGATGCTGCTATGCAAATTCCGCTGACATGTGGGAAGGCAGCCTTAATAGACGCAGTGGATTACCCCAAAATCTGTGGATATAAATGGCGTTTTCATAGCGGATATGCGCGGGCTTTTAAATATAATCCATCCACTCAAAAGAACGATGCCATACACATGAGCCATTTGATCATGCCGTGTCCGCCAGGAATGGAGATAGACCATATCAATAGGGATAGGCTGGATAACCGTAAATGTAATCTCAGAGTGGTAACACGTTCACAGAACTGTGCCAACAGAGGTTCTTTCAAAAACTCAGTCTCGCAGTATAAAGGGGTCCATTGGAATAAGAAGATGGAACTGTGGGAAGCGGCAATAAGGAAGGATGGTATCCAGACAGCAATCGGTGCGTTTAACGACGAGGTCGCTGCTGCAAGCGCATATAACGATTATGCCAGAAAGATGTGGGGAGAATATGCAGCCCTTAATGATATAGAAGAGGTGGATTATAAGAGAATGCGCCATTTAAAGCCTGAAAATTCAAGATCCAGATTCCGTGGGGTAACGATGCACAAATGTGGAAAGTGGACAGCGAGACTGACCATAAATGGAAAGAGGAAAACGCTCGGATATTTCACCACGCAAGAGGACGCGGCAAGAGCATATAACAGGGCTTATGAAGAATACACAGGCAGGGAGGGACCAAATGTAATATGAGTAAGAAAGAAGTAAAACCAGTCAGGGCTCAGGACTTTGCAGGACACAGGTGGGACGGCCCCGTGCTGGACCATGCATCGCGGAAACATGCCCTGCTCACAGCATCCGGTTCAGAGCGATGGAGGCACTGCACACCATCCGCCCGGCTGGAAGACCAGTTCCCAAATGCATCATCCGTCTATGCTGAGGAGGGGACAGCGGTACACGAGTATTGTGAGTACCTTGTCAGAAAGGATCTCCACGAGCGTGTCCAGATGCCGCAGTCAGATTTCTATACGGAAGAAGTTCTGGGATATGCGGAAATTTACAGGCAGTTTGTCATGGAGCAGGTTGAAAAATTGAAACGGGAGGGGCTGAACCCTATGGTCCTGGTGGAGGAGCGGCTTGACTTCTCTAATATCGTGCCGGAAGGATTCGGTACAGGGGACTGCCTGATTGCCGCGGAAGGTAAACTGCACGTTATTGACTACAAGAACGGCTATCATCATGTGGATGCGGAAAGGAACAGCCAGCTGATGCTATATGGCTGCGGGGCATTAAATGCTTATGACTATGTCTTTGATGTAGAGGAAGTTTCCATGACGATTGTGCAGCCGAGGATAGAAAATATCTCCACATTCACTTGCAGCAAAGAAGAACTGCTGGCATGGGGCGAAGAGCTGAAACCCGTTGCGAAAATGGCTTTTGAGGGAAAAGGAGAACAGAATCCGGGGGAATGGTGCCATTACTGCAGGGCAAAACATGTCTGCAGGGCTTGTATGGACGCGGCGTTATCGCTTGCCAGGGAAGAGTTTCTCGATCTGGATGACGGCATCCTGGCTGATACAGCAGAAGAAACAGATGTCACAGCACCTTATAATCCGGATGAATCCGCACCCGTATTTAAAGCGCCGGGGTTGGTGAGTTTCCCGGAACTGGTAGCGGTCCTGCCAACCCTGAACCGTATCTCGTCCTGGATAGAGTCTGTTTTTGCTTTTATATCCGGGGAGGCGATCAACCATGGTGTGGCGGTGGACGGTTATAAAGTGGTGGAAGGCAGGACCAAGCGGGTATTTACTGACACAAAAGCAGTCATAAAAGCCGCGGAGGAACAGGGTTATACGGATATCTATAAGCAGGAGCTTCTGACCCTTACGGAGTTTGAGAAGATGATGGGCAGAAAGAAGTTTGCACAGATCCTTGGAAAGTATGTGGCCAAGCCTCCCGGAAAGCTGGCGCTTGTCCCGGAGAGCGACCCAAGGCCGGCAGTGGACGTAAGCAGTGCCGGGGATGAATTTGAGGCATTGGAATAGTGGGTTCCAGTCCGCACACCAAAGACACACAAATAATCCGGGGCGCATAGACGGCGCATATTTATTCGCCGGTCCTGTGCGTCCTTTTATAGCAGAAAAAATGATTATGGAGGGAAACATTTATGGCAAACCAGAAGAATTTCAGCGCAACAAAAGTGATCATCCCGTGCCGCATTTCCTTTGCGAACATCTGGGAAGCGAAATCAATTAATGGAGGGGAAGAAAAGTATTCCGTATCCTGCGTGATTCCAAAGTCGGATAAAAAGACCATCGCTAAGATCCAGAAAGCTGTGGAGGCGGCGAAGGAGGACGGGAAGACCCGCAAATGGAGCGGTAAGATCCCGCCGAACCTGAAACTTCCGCTCCGTGACGGTGATATCGACCGCCCGGATGATGAGAATTATCAGGACTGCTATTTCCTCAATGCCACCAGCAAGGATGCCCCGCAGGTGGTTGACCGCAGGGTGCAGCCGGTCACAGACCCGATGATGGTGTATTCCGGCTGTTACTGCAACGTATCCGTAAATTTCTACGCATTCAATGCGAACGGAAACCGTGGCGTTGCGGCGGGGCTTGGGAATATCCAGTTTGTGAAAGATGGGGAACGCCTGTCAGGGAAGGCTTCAGCGGATGCGGACTTTGATGCTTTGGAGGATGACGGCGGGGATGTCCTTGGGGATGACACGCCGGATTACCTGAGCTGACCCTTTGATGAGACAGATGGGACACATGGGAGGGCGGGAGGAATCCTTCCCTCCCTTTTTACATGCGGCGGAGGTGATTGAATGAGTGAAAGAACATCGGGGGAAAAGCCAAAGGTACTTGGGATCGATATAGAAACATTTTCTGATGTAGACATCACCAAATGTGGCGTCTACAAATATGTGGAGGGTGATTTCCATATCCTTCTGTTTGCTTACGCTTTTGATGATGAAGAGGTAAAAATTGTGGATATGGCCTGCGGGGAAAGCATCCCGCAGGAAGTCCTGGATGCCGTTGATGATCCGGATATCATCAAAGCTGCATGGAACGCACAGTTTGAACGGACCTGTATCGGGCATTACCTTGGGCGGGTACTGGACCCGGATTCCTGGAGGTGTTCCATGGTACACGCCGCCTCTCTTTCTTTGCCGCTGGCGTTGAAGAATGCGGCAAAGGTATTAAAGACCGGACAGCAGAAGGACAGGGCAGGAGAGAACTTGATCAAATATTTTTCCGTCCCATGTAAGCCGACTAAGGCCAACGGCGGCAGGACAAGGAACCTGCCGGAGCATGATCCGGAAGGATGGCAGAAGTTTAAGGATTACTGCCTGCAGGATGTACGGACGGAGCGTGACATCCGAAAACGGCTGGAGGCATTCCCGATGCCGGATCAGGAGTGGGACTATTACCATATGGACCAGAGGATCAATGACCGGGGAGTGCAGATTGATACGGAACTGGTGGAGATGGCAATTGTCTGTGACCTGATGCTGTCGGATGAAATGGGCAAAAGGGCATATGAGCTGACCGGCCTTGAGAACCCGAACAGCGTCTCACAGCTGAAGAACTGGCTTGAGGAACGGGGGATTCCGGTGGAGAGCCTTGGGAAAAAGGATGTGGCGGCAATGATCACAGACCTTGATAAGAATGGCTGCGACCAGGAAGCACTGGATATGCTGAAACTCCGGTTACAGATGGCAAAGTCCAGTGTGAAAAAGTACCAGGCTGCACAGCGGTGCGTCTGTGAGGACGGAAGGGCAAGGGGGCTGTTCCAGTTCAATGGGGCAGCAAAGACAAACCGGTGGGCCGGCCGTCTGATCCAGCTGCAAAATCTTGTGAGAAATGAGATCAGCACACTGGATGAAGCCAGGGAGCTTGTAAAAATGGGGGAGTTTGAATTTTTGGAATCCATCTATGGGAATGCACCTGACATTCTTTCACAGCTGATCCGGACGATGCTGGTTCCGAAGGAGGGGTACGAGTTTATTGTTGCTGACTTTTCCGCCATTGAGGCGAGGGTGCTGGCATGGCTGGCCGGGGAGCAGTGGCGGCTGGATGCTTTCCGTAATGGGGAGGACATATACTGCGCATCGGCATCACAGATGTTCGGCGTGCCCGTAGTAAAGCATGGGGTCAATGGGGAACTGAGGCAGAAAGGGAAGGTTGCGGAACTGGCGTGTGGCTATCAGGGAGGCAGCGGTGCGTTGATTTCTATGGGCGCACTGGAAATGGGCCTAAAAGAAGGAGAACTCCCGGATATCATCGAACAGTGGAGAAACGCTTCCCCGCACATCGTGCAGTTTTGGTGGGATGTGGAGAAAGCTGCCACAGAAACGGTTAAAACCCATGAGGAACACGTTGTTGGAAAAGTCGGGTTTCAGTTTTATGGAAACACGCTCTGGATGGTGCTGCCAAGCGGGCGGAAGCTGGCTTATCTGAAACCGAGGCTCCAGCCTAACAGGTTTGGGAGGATGAGCCTGACCTTTGAGGGGATGGGCGCAAACAATAACTGGGCGAGGCAGGAGAGCTACGGAGGCCGTATGGTGGAAAACTGTACACAAGCAACAGCGAGGGACATCCTTGCGGAAGCCATGCGGCGGCTGGAACAGGCTGGGTTTGAGATTGTCGGCCATGTACACGATGAAGTGATCATTGAGGCGCCGGTTGGAAGATACAAGGTGGACGAGGTCTGCCGGCTGATGGCAGAAAACCCTCTGTGGTGCCCGGACTGCCCTTTGGACGCTGCCGGTTACGAAGCACCTTCTTATTATTTTAAGGATTAGAGGTGGAAAAATGGCTCATGTATTATCAGTCAAAGACGGGAGAAATGTGGCTGTGTTCGGCATCCGTGACATTCTTGATATTGTAGGGGATTGTGCTGGCAATGATATCCAGCATTATCTGGAAGAACACCTTGCGGATATCGGGGAGATGGAAGCAGAATTTGAACTTGCGGACAAGGAGCATGAAAAAGAACTGGAGCGGCAGGGGGAGCACCAGCGGTCTATGCTGAGCGATATTAAGGAGGAGGCGGAAACCCTGGAAGAACTGCTCCATGCCCAGAGGCTTGACCGTAAGAAACTGCAAAAGGCAGCAGACAATATCTGGCGGATATGCAGCCGGGAATTGTGAGGGAAGCATATCCGTTCCGTATTGATTGGATTCTAAAGGAGGGTGACGATGGCAAAAGCAGGAAGACCAAAAAGTGAGGAGAAAATCCGGGAGGAAAGGGAGCAGTTTCCTGTCTGTGGGGTGCACCCGGACTGCCATGCTTGGCAGAAAGGAAGATGCATTGCCCTTATGGATAACAGTTTTGGGGAACGGGACTGCCCGTTTTATAAAAATAAGAGCAGGAACCGGAAAGAACAGCAGGAATGCCTGAAATGTCTGGTCAAAAATGGCAGGACGGACCTGTTGGAAAAATATAAAAAGGTGCTGGGCAGACTGGGTGTGTTTGATGCTGCAGACGGATATATGGAAACGGCGGCAGCGGAATTAGAGCGGTATGATGGGGAGTGCATGAAAAACTTCCTGTCAGGTAATTCCGTACCGGAGGAGGGTGAGGATGAATGGGAAGACTGAGGGCTGCATTGCAGGAGGAACACTGCCGGGAGGTGCTTCCGGCAGTATGGAGGAGTGCTATGAGAACCTGGTCACCGCTATTGTGAAACAGGCGGTACGGGATTACGAAAGGATTCTGCTCCAGTTGTTTTCCCGCCCTACGGGGGAAAAGCAGGTACGCTTGAACATGGAAAAGGTGGAACTTGAGGTGTTTTTCCATTCTGCCTGGTATGGGACGTTGACAGACATTGACGGGGACAGGCTGATCCGCACGATGCGATCCCATGCTTTGGATAAGGCAAAAGAAATAATCAGAAAGAAGCACCAAAAACGTCTGAAGGAGATGGGAATGGCAGCGGGCGGTGCTGATAAGGTCAGCAAATCAGCGGAAAAAGTCTGACATCGGAAGGAGGATTTTATGAAAACAGGCAGAAGTTTAAAAGAAGTCATGGCGGAACTGGACCGCCAGAGCAGGGCGAAGAGGGATTATATCGGGCCGGCCGAGGCATTCCATCTCAGGGATGACGGCCGGACATTTGAGATTAACCATGCAGTTTCCGGGCAGCAGGAGGTCTTTGATACCAGCCAACTTTTCCACAGGCAGGTGGCATCGGCACTTGGCATCCCGGCAAAGTATTATGACATGATGTCGGCGCAGAAACCGGAACTGCTGGCAGAGAACGTGAACGCATGGTTTGCGGATAAGACGGGCAGCTATATGATCCGCTCCATGGATTACGGCAGCGGTCCGGTGGCAAGGGCGCTCCTTTCGGAACGGTACCGCCGTATTGACAATATGGATATCGCCACGGCAGTCCTTCCGTTATTTGCCGGGCAGGAACAGTATGAAGTGGTTTCCTGTGAGGTGACGGAGAACCGTCTGTATTTAAAAATCGTGAATCACCGATTGGAGATGGCGGTTGCTCCGGGAGACTATGTGCAGGCCGGCGTGCTGATCTCAAACTCAGAGGTCGGCCTTGGTTCCGTTTCCGTACAGCCGCTGGTCTACCGCCTTGTGTGTACGAACGGAATGATAGTCAATGACATGGGCGAACGGAAGAACCATGTGGGAAGGACTGCCAAAGCGTTAGAGGACAGCTTTCACATTTATTCGGATGAGACTATTGAGGCGGAAGACAAGGCGTTTCTTCTGAAACTCCGGGATGTGACGGCTGCGGCGATTGAAGAGAGCCGTTTTGCACAGGTAGTGGGCAGATTAAAAGAGGCGGCCGATGTGCCGATTACAGGAAAGGTGCCGGAGGTGGTGGAACTTACCGGCCGCAGCTATGGGCTGAACCAGGACGAGCAGGACAGTATCCTGCAGTATCTGATTTCCGGCGGTAACCTCTCAAAGTACGGTTTATCCAATGCCATCACGCGGGCAAGCCAGGAGGTAGAGTCTTACGACCGGGCGACTGCGCTGGAGGGCATCGGGTGGCAGGTAGCAACGATGACGGGGCAGCAGTGGAAGGAGCTGAACGGATAATGGCGGGATGGAACAGAAATGATGAGATTATCCGTGAGAGAGAAGTGTATGTGGACGACCAGTGCTGTGAAAACTGCCGTTACTGGTGCGGCTGGGACCCGGTAGAAAGCGCGAATGGATGCAAAAACTACAGCCGCCCGGATTATGAGCAGCGACCGGAGGGCAGATGGTGCCCGTATTGGAAAGGCGGGAGATAAATGAGGGAGTCAGCAGTTGAAAAAGCATTTGTTGATGCCGTCCGGAAAGCGGGAGGAGAGGCACTTAAATTCACATCGCAGAGCAGGAATGGGGTACCGGACCGTCTGGTACTCTTTTTTAGCGGGAAAGCGGCATTTGTGGAACTGAAAGCACCGGGAAAACAGATGCGCCCCCTGCAAAGGAAACGGCGTAAGCAGCTGGAGGCGCTCGGCTTCCCGGTCTTCTGTGTGGACAGCATGGAACAGATACAGCCGGCAATCAGGGCGCTGGCGGAATGGAATCCGGGGGAGCCGATACCCACGGGTATTGGGGTGCAGGTACCGGAGATTGAAAATACAGAACTGCCCGCAAAGGATACAGAGGCAGGGAAAGGGGATGATGCCCGATGAAGTTCATACCGCATGAATACCAGAGCTATTGTATTGAGTATATCAAATCTCATCCAATCGCAGGACTATTTCTGGATATGGGCCTCGGCTGAGAGCAAGACAGTAATCACTTTATCCGCGATCCGGGATCTGATGCTGGATACCTGTGAAGTGTCCAAGGCGCTGGTGATCGCACCTCTCCGTGTGGCAAGGGACACATGGCCGACTGAAGCAGGGAAATGGGATCATTTGGAAGATATAGACGTGTCAGTTATTGTGGGGGATAAGAAAACAAGGATAGCCGCTTTGAACCATCCGGCAATGGTTTATGTAATTAACCGGGAGAATGTAAAGTTTCTTGTAGAATATTACGAGAAAAATGGGTTGCGATGGGACTTTGACGCCGTTATTATTGATGAACTTTCCTCGTTCAAGAACCACGAGTCACAGCGTTTCAAGTGGCTGCGGAAAGTGCGTCCGTTTGTGAAGCGTATGATAGGGCTGACCGGTACGCCAACTTCCAATGGACTTATGGATCTGTGGGCGGAGATTGGAATCCTTGACGGAGGAGAAAGGCTGGGGCGTTTCATCGGCAGATACCGGGAGGCATACTTTAAGGCCGGAAGCATGAACCCACAGACAGGGGTGGTATTCCAGTATGTCCCGCGCCCCGGAGCGGAGGAGCAGATTTATGGGAAGATTGCCGATATTACGATTTCCATGAAAGCGATGGATTACCTCCATATGCCGGACTGTGTGCCGGCCCGGCACTATGTGGAGATGGATAAAAAAGAGCGGAAACTTTACGATATGCTGCGTAAGGATTTGATTATCCCTTTGAAGGATGCGGATATCGACGCAGCCAATGCCGCTTCTCTGACAGGGAAGCTCCTGCAGATGGCAAACGGTGCGGTCTATGACGAGAACAGCGCCGTGCGGGAGATCCATCAAAGAAAATTGGAAAAACTGGAGGATCTGATTGAAGCCGCCAACGGCCAGTCTGTCCTTGTCGCCTACTGGTTCAAGCATGATCGGCAGAGGATTATGGAGCATCTGTCAAGTATGGGGTACAAGCCGCGGGATATCAAAGAATCCAAAGATATCAGGGACTGGAACGGAGGGAATATTCAGGTAGCCCTTATCCATCCAGCCAGCGCAGGACATGGATTAAATATCCAGTCGGGCGGACACATCCTGATCTGGTTCGGACTGACATGGAGCCTGGAACTATACCAGCAGACCAATGCCAGACTCTGGCGGCAGGGGCAGACAGATGTGGTGACGATCCACCATATCATCTGTAAGGATACGGTAGATGAGGACGTGATGGCGGCACTGGAGCAAAAAGATATCACACAGGAAAAGCTGATCGCGGCAGTGAAGGCGAGGCTGTATTGATACTGGAAACATGGAGCACACAGGAATTTTGCCGGAAGGAGGGTGGACGATGAATGACAAAACGGTCAATGCCGGACAGAACCAGGAGGCGGGGCAGAACCCGAAAGCGGAGCAGGATTCGGGAGAAGTGTTTTTTCAGGAGGCTGCCCTTTTTCTGGCAGAAACATATGGAAGGATGCTTGATGACAGGGTACAGCTTAAAGCGTTGATTGATGCCGGGGTTATCCCGTATACAGAGGAAATGGCAATCCGGGATTTGTCTGCCGTAAGTGTGGGTTACAATACCGAGCGGGTACAGACGAGTAATATCAGCAATATCCCGGAGCGGATTGCCGCTTTGCTGGACAGCGGGTATGTGGAGAAGATGAACAGGCGGCTGAAACAGGAAATGGCTGAAACGGCCAGGGATTACGCATATCTTTGCTGGAAGATCGAAACCGTGGAAACCGCTATGAGGGAGCGGATGAGCAAAAAAGAACAGGATATTTTTGAAAGGATTTTTTTGAGAAAAAGGACCTACCGGCAAATATGCGCTGCCTATAAAAAAGGGACTTTGCATAATAAACAGATCAGTCAGACAAAGAAAAAATGTTTGCAGGCAATAGCCGATCATCTGAAGAATGCCAGCTGTTTTCCTATGTATAGCCGGTACATGGATAATCTGCGGAGGGAATGCCAGCAGGAAAAGGAAAGAAAGGAATAAATAAAATGACTGAGAAACCTGTAAAGAGGGGATTTGGATGGAAACGCATGGGGGATGTACATAAAGCTGACGCGGAGTGTGCCATCATGCTCAAAGAAATCATCCGAAGGCTGCCGGAACTAAGGGAATACTGCCGCTATTTTGAGAGCAGGAGAAAAAGCCTGCTTACTATGGCAGAGATTGAGGAGGGGGAGATTACCTTCCTGAATGTGGGAAAAATAAAAGAACTGATGGGACTGCCGATGTCAGAAGAGGACAAGAAAGCCTTGTTTGCTTATTTTGATGCCAGTACCCAGATCATGGTTTTGGAAACCGGAATGGAGGGGCTCCCAGAGGGCCAGTACCGTGAAATTGCCTATGACCGGTATTTTGAAAGGATGAGCTATCAGGAGATTATGCAGAAGCACAGTGTGAATAAAAAAACTGTCCAGAGAGCGCTGGGAAAAACTAAGGCTTATCTTCTTACTTACTCCAGATGGTATTTGGACTTGGCGGGAAAGGTAAAAGAGTCAATCAACCAGTAAAAGTGTCCCTTTTTGCCCTCTCCGGGATACCAAAGCGATATGCTATTATTATAATGCGCAAGAGCAAACGAAAAAGCCAGAGCGGGAACAGCCATGACAGTTTCCATTCTGGCTTTTCTTATGTGATTGAATGGAAGGAGGAGAAAAATGATATGGGCAGGAAAAACCGTAGGAAAAAATCTGCGTATACCAGAAAGATGAAAACGGGTGCAAAACGTCTGGTAACGATGAAAATGGAGCAAGTACATACCGGCTGCGATGAAAATTTTGAAATGCCAGAACAACAGAGCAGTTTGGGGCCACATCGTGGTGACATTTGGTTTGCAGAGCTTGGGAAGCATCCGGGGACGAGTGTCCAGGAAGGATGCCGGCCGGTATTTATTATGAGCAATGACACGGCAAACGGGCATTCCGGTACTGTGACAGTCGTGCCGATGACTTCCAAGAAGAAAAAAGCATATCTTCCAACGCATGTTTTGACGGAAGCGTCAGACTGTCCTAGTCTTGAACCTTCCATGGTGCTGGCGGAGCAGGTGACTACCATTGGCAAGTGCGCCCTCAAAAGTTTTGTAGGGCATGTTGGAGAGGACAGAATACATGAGATTGAAAAGGCCGTGGAGGTGCATCTGGGTATTACGTCACGCCGTATATCTGACAGGTGGAATGCCTGTATTAGCGGCAAAGGAGTGTGAGAATTTGTGGGCACAGTTAATTTTGTAAACATCCCGGCGGATTTAAAAGAGTCCTGCCGGTTCTGCGTATGGAAGAAAGAAAAGGGGAAAGGCAGGTCTGCTCGCCTGACGAAAGTTCCTTATAACCCCGTTACCGGGCAGAAGGCCCAAAGCAATAATGGGGAGACTTTTTCAGATTTTGCCACTGCAATGAAATCTTTTGCGATGGGCGGATATGACGGTATCGGAATCCGGGTTTCCTCCGGCATTGGTGCCATTGATATTGACCACTGTATCCGGGAGGACGGCACCTTAAATGACGTGGCGGCTTCCGTACTGGGAGTTTTTAAAGATGCATACTTTGAACGTTCCCCGTCCGGCAGCGGACTTCGTGGGTTCTTCCATGTGGATGCGGATTTCATTTTTGATAAGACGATTTATTACATCAATAATCGGACGCATGGGCTGGAAGTGTATCTTCCGGGAGCAACGAACCGATTTGTAACCGTCACAGGGGACCAGTACCGCGCAGGTTCGGTACCGGCGGATATGGGAGCACTCCAAAATGTACTGGACACGTTCATGAAACGGAAATCCCAGGTGGTGAACACACACATTGAGCCGTGTTCCTATCTGACAGATGAGCAGGTACTGGAACATGCGAAAAAGTCTGCCAATGGAGAACGGTTCACCGACTATTATAACGGCAATTGGCAGAGATACTTTGATAACCAGTCAGATGCGGATATGGGGTTCCTCTCCATGCTGGCATTCTGGTGTGGATGCGATGAAGAACAGATGGACCGTATTTTCCGTACTTCCGGCATGATGCGCCCGAAGTGGGACAGGAAACAGGCAGGTACGACTTATGGAGGGATTACTATCCGCAATGCGGTGGCAACCTGCCAGCAGATTTACCTGCCGGTGGATGTACACAATATTTCCAATGGAGCGGAGGAGGACTTTGCCGATCTGGAAAGAGAACAGAAGAAAGCTGCTGATTTCCAGGCCGATCTTTCCAATATTACCTTGACACTGGAGGAAATGAAACCGCATTCCAACCCAAGGTATGGACGGGATGAAATCGGCATCGGGAATGCCTTTGCTGATTTTTTTCTTCCCATTGCCCGATATAACCGTGACCGTGGGATATGGTATGTCTATGACGGGCGGATATGGCGGCCGGATGAGGGAGGTCTGAAAGTGGCGGAGCTTGCGAAGCTGCTGGCAGATAAGCTGTATACATTCGCCCTTCAGATCAAGGATGAGGATACCCGTAACCGTTATATCAAACGGGTACAGAAGCTGCAATTGAGAAAGAACCGGAAAACAATGGTGGAGGATGCCAAGTCAGTGCATCCGATTCCCATGTCAGCCTTTGACCGCAGTACCCATTTGTTCAATTGTCAGAACGGTACGCTTAATTTACAGACGATGGAGTTCCGGGAGCACAGGCCGGATGATTTCCTGACGATGGTATCCGGAATTGCCTATGATCCGAATGCGGTCTGCCCGCGCTGGAATTCATTTATCAGCGAAGTCATGTGTAACGATAGTGAACTGGCATCTTACCTTCAGCGGGCTCTGGGTTACGCTTTGACAGGAGATACATCACTTGAATGTATGTTCATTCTCTATGGCGCGACTTCCCGAAATGGCAAGGGTACCACAATGGAGACTTTTCTTAAAATCATGGGCGACTATGGGAAAACCTCTAATCCGGAGATGCTGTCCACAAAGTTTGGAAACACCAATGCATCCGGGCCGTCTGAAGAAATCGCCCGTCTTGCGGGCATCCGTTTTGTGAATATCTCGGAGCCGGAGAAAAAGATTACGTTCAATGCCGCACTGGTTAAGAGGCTCACGGGGAATGACACCATCAATGCCAGATACCTGCATGAAAACTCTTTTGATTTCAGACCAGTGTTTAAGATTTTCATTAACACGAATTATCTACCGAATGTGTCAGATATGACGCTGTTTGATTCCGGGCGCCTGAAGATTATCCCTTTTAAACGCCATTTTGAAGAAGCAGAGCAGGATAAGGGGCTGAAAGCCCTGTTTGCTGAAGAAGAGAATTTATCCGGAATCTTCAACTGGTGTTTGGAGGGGTATAAAGAATTCCGAAAGTTCAGGCTGGCATCCCCAAATGCTGTGGTAGAAGCAATCCAGGATTATCGGAATGATTCTGACCGTATCGGGCAGTTTATTGAAGCGTGGCTGGAAGAAGGGGAGGCGTATGAGGTCCGTTCTGCCGCCGCATATAAGCTCTACTCAGACTGGTGCAGGAAGTACAACTATAATGCAGAAAATGTGAAGAACTTTAAAAATGCAATGGAGAAGAGATTCACAATTGAACGCCGGAGACCGAAAGATGGCGGGGAAAAGACATCTCTAATTATTGGATGCAGATTCCGGGAGCAGGAGCTTGGAGAAGAGGATGAACAAAACGATGTGCTTCAGGATGCGAAAAAAGAGTTTAAACCTGTGTAGTCCAGCAATTTACCAGCACTTTTAAGTATTTTTGAAAAATGGAAGTTCCCTTTGAAAAATATGGGGCAGGACGTGGCAAGTAAAAACCGTATTTTCTATTTATTATTTTCTTTTATATATTTTACTGTTTTTACTTGCCACAAGTTGCCCCAAAAAGAAAATGAAAGG
This sequence comes from Ruminococcus sp. 5_1_39BFAA, assembly GCF_964240875.1. Classification (NCBI taxonomy): domain Bacteria; kingdom Bacillati; phylum Bacillota; class Clostridia; order Eubacteriales; family Oscillospiraceae; genus Ruminococcus; species Ruminococcus sp. 5_1_39BFAA. Next base: position 29,198 of record NZ_CAXSVO010000035.1, read on the forward strand.
AATTCAAATGGTTTGCACGAGATATGGCGTTAACGGTTTTTCTTATGCCGGTCCTGCGATTGGAGGATCATTGTGTGTAACGGATCATATCTTACCACAAAGTATATGAGACCATATCAGGCATCCTTTGCGCCAGCTTGCTTTGTGGGAATCCCTACAGGGTGAGCAGCGGCAAAGGGTGCCTGCTTTGATACATAAACCAAACGAGAGGAGAAGTAAAACTATGAGCAGGATTTTAACATGCGAACAGGTGTCAGACGGGCATCCCGATAAAATCTGTGACCAGGTTGCGGATGCCATTGTGACGGACTGTCTGGTACATGACAAAGAAAGCAGGGTGGCGATTGAGTGTCTGTTAAAGGACAGCCGCCTGATCATTGCCGGGGAACTGACCAGTAAGCACCAGCCGGACTACCGGGAACTGGTGGATGATGTGCTGGAGCGTATCGGAAAGGGAAAGACAGAATATGGCAGGATGGAGATCATCAGCCCGCTGGATGTTGCCCTTATGGTAAAGGAGCAGTCGCCGGACATCGCCCTTGGTGTGGATAAGGGCGGAGCCGGAGATCAGGGCATCATGTTCGGGTATGCTACGAATGAAACGCCGGAGCTCCTTCCGGTTCCATTTGCCGTGGCGACCAAGTTCCTGCGGCTTCTGAAGAACCACCCGTCAAAAATGTTCCGGGCGGATGCCAAGGCACAGGTCAGTTTTGATTACAGCAGCGGACGGATCACTGCTTTCCTCTGCTCCGTGCAGCACAGCCCGGATGTGGAGGTCAGCGATTTCCGTCACGTCATCGAAGGGATGATGGTGCTGGCTGCCTGTGAGTACGGGCTGAACGGTGACTTCGTAAAACTGGTCAATCCGACCGGACGGTTTGTGGTCGGCGGCTCTTTTGCTGACTGTGGTGTGACAGGAAGGAAACTTGCCTGTGATACTTATGGCGGCATCGGCAGGCTTGGCGGTGGTGCGCTGTCCGGGAAAGATCCAAGCAAGGTAGACCGTTCGGCTGCGTATATGGCACGGAAGATTGCCCGCGACATTGTGCAGGCCGGATATGCGGAGCAGTGTGAAATTCAGATTGCCTATGCCATCGGGATGGAACATCCTGTGTCAGTCAACGTGGACTGCTTCGGTACAGAGTATCAGCCGCTGGATTTTATCCAGGCTTATGTGGAGGACAGCTATGATCTGACACCAAGGGGGATTATTAACCGGCTGCATCTCCGGGATGTGGACTATAACTTGGTATCTGCCTATGGACACTTCGGGAAGCCTGGACTTCCGTGGGAGGAATAAAAAAGGCTTCCCTGGTTGGAAGCCCGTGAAATAAAAATCAGTTGTCTGAGAAAAGCTGCGAAAGCAGATAATCAATATCCGTTGAGAATTGTGGATGGTGTCCGTTGGCATATGCGTCAAGATATGCCTGACAATCATCCACAATTGTTTTTGTGTTTTTATCGATGATGGTCTGAATCAGTGTGGCAAATTGGTTACCTTCGGTGCGATACCGTCTGAGATATTGTTTGGTAACGGGAAACATTTTTATGTAGTGCAGGCCATGCCTGTTTTTAGGGCGTGTAGTAGGTCTGGGAGGTAAGGCAAAATACTGATCCTTAGGTGCTGCGGCAGGAATGTTGGAACGAATCGGAATAGCAAAATCACAGTTCTTCCCTTTGTACTTCAAACGAATTACAAGTACATAGGGGCGTTTGGATTTCGTAAGAACCTCTGGATCATTTTTATATTTATCAAAAAGTGTTGTGTCGATGGAAACAAGTCTCATAACAAAGATATCCTCCCGTAAAAACGAAGGGCCTGCCTTGCGGCAAGCCCTTCTACAAGTAAGCGATATTCTACGCTTTGCAGCACCCCGTCGCTTGCGGAAGCTAAACATACACGTTCATGATATTCTTGCCGTCATGACCGGCGAGCACTTGGCTCACTATTATTATACTCAAATTGCACCGAAATAGCAACGGATTGAAAAAAATTTTTTGAAGATGGGAGGTGGATCAGATGCCATACAGACCAAACACGCCGTGCAGACATCCCGGATGTGCGGCTCTTGTCTCCTACGGACAGAAATATTGTGAAAAACACAAAGCACTGCACCCGGAAGAAGTGCGGTCAGCTGCAAAGCGAGGGTACGGCAAGAGATGGCAAAAGGCCAGCCGGGAATACCTGCGGGCGCATCCGATGTGTGTGCTGTGCATGAAGAAACAGCCGCCGCGGTATGTGAAGGCGACAGTGGTTGACCACATCACTCCACACCGTGGCGACCAAAAACTGTTCTGGGACCGGAGCAACTGGAGAAGTTTATGTAAGCAGTGTCATGATAAAAAGACACGGGCGGAAGATAATAATCCGACCTACACCTATTGATCCGTGTCTTTTTCAATCACCAGCCGTCTTTTTTCACACTGGATGGATACGAAGCTGCCGGCTGTGAAGCCGAGCTGCTCCAGCCACTTCCCTTCCAGACGGATTTGTGGAGAAAGATTCCTGCCCCGGTAAGTGTAGTAGACTTTCCTGCGGCGGTTTCTTTTCTGTTTTTCTTTCAAAGGTTCATGCCTCCTTTCTTTGCGGTACGGTCATGTTACCTCTGAAAGCGGAATATATCCAGCAGATCCGCTGCCATAAATTACACGGATTTTCGTGGTTTTGTTTGTGTACATTATGGCGGAAAGAGCCCGCCGGGGGCCGGGTTCACTTCTCTGTGGTGAAGTGCCACGGAGACCGCCGCCCCCTCAAACGTAAAAAACCGCGAATTTGATAGGCCGGGGGTCTGGCAGTTACGGCGCAAAATGAAACCAGCAGACGAAGAGGCGCGGCAGCACTGCCAGCCCCCATCTTATAAATATCCGAGATGAACCAAAACACATGAAATTCCTTGATAAAATGGGAACTTTCGTGTGTTTTTGCTTGTTCCGGTGAAACATGAAAATCCGGAATGAAACAGGAACGACCCGTGCGGCATCCATGCTGACAGGAGGAAAATTCACCTCGCCATTTTTTATGTGTTTTTTGGGATTTTTCCGCAAAATGGGCGGGGTTACGGCGCAGCATGGAAACGGTGCAGCATGAACCACACAGGAAGGAGAGGCAGAGATGGAAGCAAATACGGAAACTGAGATGCTGGAGGATATGGCGAAACGGTTCTGCCCCAACTGCGGTGCGGCGGTCACGCCAAACGACAAAGGCCGTCCGAGGATATTCTGCTCGGAACCCTGCAGGTATGCGTGGAAGAACAGAAACCCGCACCCGGAAAACTGGAAATCTACCCGGACAGCTATTTGCCCGGAGTGCGGAAAACCATTTCTGGCAAGCCGGGAGTATGGGAGAGTGAGGAAATATTGCAGCCATGCCTGTGCCAACAGAGGGCGGGCGAAACGAAAGGAGCGTGAGGGAAATGAAGGATAAGATGAAAACCATCGGTGTGTACTGCGTCTGCAATACGATGGATATCTGCGTACATGAGATTGACTGCTGTGAGGACAGGGTGCTTGCATCCGCAAATGGAGAAAACCCACAGTGGTGTCCCATGAATGAACAGACGCGGTCGGACGGGGAAGAGGCGGAGCCGGGATTCTTATTCGGCTCTTTTTTCGTGCCGTTCTCAGAGGTCATGCGCGTCTGAGTAAAGGAGGACGCATGGATGCAGAAAACTGCACAACTGAAAGTGCTGCCGGTGGGCGTACTCAGGCCGGCCGCATACAATCCCCGGAAGAAACTGAAGCCGGGGGATAAGGAGTACGAGAAGATCAAAAATTCCATTACGGAGTTTGGGTTTGCGGACCCGCTTGTGGTCAATTCCGATATGACAATCGTGGGAGGGCACCAGAGACTGACTGTTGCCATGGACCTTGGCTATACAGAAGTACCGTGTGCTGTGGTCGATATTGACAAGGTCCGGGAGAAGGCGCTGAACATTGCCCTCAATAAGATCACGGGGGCGTGGGACGATTCCCTGCTGGCTGATCTGCTGAAGGACATCGAGGACAGCGACTTTGATTTAGGGAAAACAGGTTTTGACCCGCCGGAAATTGATGAACTTTTCAATAAAGTCCATGACAAAGAAGTCAAGGAAGATGATTTCGATGTGGAGAGCGAATTGAAACGGCCGGCTTTTTCAAAGAAAGGGGATCTCTGGCATCTTGGCAAACATACGGTCATCTGCGGTGATTCCACCCTGCCGGAAACCTATACCCGGCTGATGGGAGAAATCAAAGCAAATCTCGTGTGTACGGACCCTCCATATATGGTGGCGCTGCAAAGTACATCCGGCACGATTACAAACGATGACCTGAATGACCATGATGCAGTGGAATTTCTGATGAAAGCCTTTTCCTGTTTCCACGAAGCAATGGCAAATGACGCATCCATCTATGTGTTTTATGCAACGGCAAAAGCCCGGATTTTCCATGATGCGTTTGAGGATGCGGGTTTCAAAGTGGGAGCGGGGCTGGTGTGGAAGAAGGACCGTCTGGTATTGACAAGGACGGACTGGAAATACATCCACGAACCGATCATCTTTGGATGGCGTAAAGATGGACGGCACCGTTGGTATGGCGACCAAAAACAGGTAACTGTTTTTGATTTTCCAAGGCTGAAAAGTTCTAAGGAGGAAGGCTGCGGGCATCCGTCCAGCAAGCCGGTTCCGCTGATCGCTTACCTGATTAAGCAGTGTACGATGACCAATGGCATTGTACTGGATGGATTCCTCGGCTCGGCATCTACATTGATTGCCTGTGAGGAACTGGACCGTATCTGTTATGGCGTGGAACTGGAAGAGAAATTTGTAGATGTGGCGGTCAAACGCTATATCAAGTACAAAGAGGGCCGGTGTGATGATGTGTACGTCATCCGTGACGGGCAGAAACTGTCACTGGATGAGGTGGTGCAGCTGGATACAGAGGATCTTCCGTCAGGGGAGCAGGCAGCCATGGAATCTGGAGGTGTGCTGGAATGACGGGAGATAAGACATTGACCCTCGGCAGCCTGTTTGACGGCTCCGGGGGCTTTCCCCTGGCGGGTATCCTTGCCGGGGTGACGCCTCTGTGGGCATCCGAGATTGAGCCATTTGCTGTACGTGTAACTACTGCAAGGCTTCCGCAGATGAAACATTATGGAGATGTTTCGGGTATCAGTGGGGCAGACCTCCCGCCTGTGGATATCATCACCTTCGGGAGTCCTTGTCAGGATATGTCTGTTGGACAGCGAATTGAGAGAGACGCAAACGGCAAATTATTTTTCCGCTTTTCAAATAATCGACCGCGCAGTCTG
>NZ_CAXSVO010000036.1:0-31083 GCF_964240875.1 Ruminococcus sp. 5_1_39BFAA
CAAATGTGTTGCTGCTAATGCATGCAAGTATTCCTATTTTAAGAAAGTCCTTGGAATGATGAAGAAAGAGCATGCTCATGGTACATGCGTATCATCTGGTAAACTCCCTTCCCATACGAACATTCGTGGAAAGGAGGCCTATAAATGAGCACCAAAGATGAAAATTTACTATCAGTCGAAGAACAGATTTTATTAACCCGTCTGAAGAGTTTTCGTGTTCCGGAAATGGCCAAAACACTTGAAGCACAACTAAAGGATCCTAATGCGGATCTGGACACATTTATGGAACGGATAACAGCCCTTATTGATTCGGAATGGCAGGCAAGATCTGACAAACGGTTCAATCGTCTGATGAAAGAAGCGCATCTCCGGTATCCTACAGCTGATCTGGATGAAACAATCTATCGTCCGGAGCGTCAGTTGGATACACAAACAATAGAACGCTTAAGTACCTGCCACTGGATTGATGAAGGTAAAAATCTTATCGTAACCGGTTCATCGGCGAGTGGAAAAACTTACCTGATCAACGCCCTTTGTATAACTGCCATGCGTCAGTCCAAGCATGTCAGATATATCAAGGCTAATACTCTTATGAGTGAAATGGAACAGGCCAGGATCAAATCTGCGAACCTGGATTATCTGAACAAACTTACCCGGCTGGATCTTCTCGTAATAGATGACTTCGGTCTTATGGATCTTGATCTGGACAAATGCCGTGATCTCTTTGAGGTTTTGGATAGCAGGGATGGCCGTAGATCAACAGTGGTCATCTCGCAGTTTCCGGTCAGCTCCTGGTTTGATATGTTTTCAGACAATACGTATGCAGATGCCTGCCTTACCAGAATCACTGATAAGCACCATACATATCGTTTGGAAATGAATGGAGTCAACATGAGGGAAGCGGACTAACGTTCAAGAACAGCGGTACTTCGTACCGATAAGAATGGAATGACCGTTCCGCTTCGGCGGAACGAACATTCCGTTTGAGCGTAATTTGCAGGGGAACCAATGCAAACAAAAAATTTAACTTATGATTATATAAATGCATATAAAGCAAGACCATTTAGGCCGACATCCGCAAGAACTGGAGAATATAAGTGTATGTTTTTAGGAGTCAAAGAGGATAAGTTTCATTTTGCTTTATATTAATAATACTATGGCAAGTATCATAATTTCAGATTGTGAAATGGGAATAAGCATGATAAAATAGAAATCAACAATATTGCAAAAACGCGGGAGCAGGAAACACAGTGGTTTGGAAAATATAAGGCGAATGGATTATGATATGAGGAGTGAAAATAGTGCATAAATTAATCATTAATAAGCTTGGACCAGTAGAAAAGTGTGAATTGGAATGTTCACACTTTATGACATTAACGGGATTTCAGGCATCTGGAAAAAGTACGATTGCTAAAGCGATTTACTATTTTAGAACAATAAAAGAGGATATTGTGGAGCTTGCAAAAGCACAGGCGTTGAAGGTTAGCCCTCCTATCAATGGATTGGAAGACGGATTTGATGTTGGCTATGGAGTAGATCTAAAGAAAGGATTAGAAAATTATTTAAGGGAAAAGTTTTTGCGGACATTTGGATCGTCTTGGGGAATGTCGAATGAAATGTACTTGGAGTACTTTTTTACAAAAAATTGCTTTGTAAAGATTTCACTTAAGAACGATACAAAATATGCAACGCCTAATTATATATGGATAACATTCAGTTTTGAATTAAAAAGATTTTTACAGGAGAAAAATCATTGTTTTTCTGTTACGCCGTTAGGAGTACCAGATGACGAAATGGGGAAATTTAAAGCAGAGTTGTATGAAATATTTGACGATAGTTGTTCTGTTGTGTATATTCCGGCTGGACGTAGCATGATAACCTTATTGTCGCAGCAGTTTGGCTATATTTATGCAACTATGGATGATATGCAGAAACGTTCTCTGGATAGTTGTACAAAGGATTACTTAGAACGGATATTGCGGGTGAAAACGGAATTTTCGGAAGGACTTCAAGGTTTAACGGTATATTCGACAGGAAAAACAATACTGTCACCGAAGATTATGAGTCAAGCATTAGATCTGATCAAGAAAATACTGCGTGGCACATACCGATATAGTAACGGAGAAGAACAGATTGTCCTTGATGATGGAAAATATGTGAAAATAAATTTCTCATCTTCTGGTCAGCAGGAAAGTGTATGGATTCTGAATTTACTATTTTATTACCTGCTACAGCAAAAGCCCATTTTGTTTATCATAGAAGAACCGGAATCACATTTATTTCCAGAATCGCAAAAATATATTACAGAATTAATTGCGTTGGTGAGCAACTGTAAGCATTCAGTTGTATTAACTACGCATAGTCCGTATGTTCTTGGCACTTTGAATAATTTATTATATGCTTACACCATTCCGGAACAATATACGAAAAGAGTGAGCGAGATTGTTCCGAAATCTTTTTGGCTCGATGATAAGAAATTTGACTCGTGGTTTGTGAAAAATGGAACAGTTGAGAATTGCATGGATCAGGAAATTCATATGATCCAAAACGAGAGAATTGACGAGATCTCAAAAGTGATTAACAATGAATTTGATAGACTTTTGGATTTGCAGAGTGCAGATGAGGAGAGTGTGATGTTGTAATGCCATTAGAAGGCTTTAAATCATTATGTAGTGAAAATGCTGCTCAGATTGTGTCGAAAGATAAAGGAAACCCGCAATATCATAAAGGAATAAATACTGGAAAGAGGTATGTGACACACTATAAAATTGATGGAGTTGTTATAAAAGCTGGAAGTAGATGTGATTATCTGCTGATGAATGAAGAAACACAAATAGCATATCTGATCGAGTTAAAAGGATCAGATTTAGTAAAAGCGGCAGAACAGTTAGAAGCAACAGAAAATGCATTACGGAGGGAGCTTTCAGCGTACACACTGCAATATCGCATTGTTGCCAATAAGTGTAAAACACAGGAAGTTCATTCATCTGCATATAGAAAATATCAAGTACGATGGAAAGGACGGCTGATACAAAAGACAAGCTTCATTGAAGAAAACATTTAAGATTGTATATTACCGAAATAATTACCAATTTGGGGTATTTCCAACCGAAAAATGGATATATTTGAAAGAAATGAGTAAGATATTGTGGTATGTTTTAGGAGGAGCAGATTGCATAAGGCTTTTCAAAGAAAGCAGAAAGATTGAGCGCTTCCTGATAGGAAGATTTGGGGGATGGCCTGAATGGGAAGGAAAATATTTGAAATAATTTCTATATTCCAGATGCCAGAAAATGCTGGAAATATGGGCTTGAAACGTAGGTATGGTATAACCGGGCAGAAGGCAACAGCCTCAAAAGTTCACAAAACAGATGGCTGGAAACTAGGTGAATCAAGTCCGAAGGACGCAGATGAACCGTATGTTGGAAGCTATGCAGCGTTGCTTAGCGAACAGAGCTTGAAAAGCGAAGGTGAGGTTAGCAACAGTCGCATGGGAATGTGATTCGATTTTTTAGATATTCTTAAGGAATACTGAAACCCTTGTAAATGGTGTGTATATGCTGTTTACAAGGGTTTTTGTGTTCTCGAAATTTGTAATGGATATTGCCATAAATCTATGGTAGAATATTTCTATCTGAAAAGGAGCTGGTTTCATATGTTAGTAAGCGCAGACAAAAAGTGGGATTATGCTTTAGGCACGATAAAAGTAGATGGACTGGAGCCGTCATCAGAATTGAAAAAGTTAATAGAAAAGGAAAAGCGTGGTGAGATGACTACAGCAGACATACGTAAAGTATTGGATAAAAAGTATAAAATGAAAGAATAGAGGGATTGTTTGTATACGGTTTGCAGAGCTTGTAACGAGAGAAGTTGCGAGCCTTTTTTATTTTGTAGCGTTTTGTGATTTGTTTAAAGACAATGCACAATATATGTAGCACAGGGAGTTGATCTTTTGGTAAAGATTTAGAGTATGAAGTACAGCAATCAGGACCGTCGAGAGCGTTTATCAGCTCAATCCAAATGCCTTGGTTGTCGACGACGAGGATGGAATGGGCGTTCAAGTATCGTTGATGAGTATCTGTACTGCATTTGCAAAATATTTTGCCAGCGGTTATGCAGACCCAAGAAAGGACATGTTTATGCTGACCAGCTGCACTTTGATGCTGACGGATGATGAGTTTGGGACTTTTCTGAAGGAGATCAATGAATGACCGAAAAATCCTGCATTTCATCGGCGCAAATCGCATCTTGTCTGTTACGGATTGAATCGGCAGGAAAACCACGCTATTATATACTTGTAGGAATGGAAAGAGGTGAGAATCTTGCGTGTATCCATCCGAAAAGTTCGCCCGGCGCTGGATTCTCGTTTTATGGCCAGGATGAAAAACGGAGAGCTGCGATTGTCGGGCAATATTTAGAGCCGGATGCACACCTGACCTACCATTCCATGTGGGGACCGGTTATTATGGCATTTTTGTGCATTCTCCCTTCGTTCCTGTTACATTCCACAAAGGATCTGTCTATCCGACAGGTTATGACCCGGCGGGTGATTCAGGTATTGATGATCGAAGGAATCGTACTTGGTTTTCTGTATATCGTCGTGCCTATGCGGGATATCAAAACGGTACGTGCTGTCTGACATTGTGCTCTCGCTGACCGACGGCTTTCTGTTCCTGTTTGCCTGGCACTATATATTTGCTGCCCTGCCTTGGGTGCTGATGGGGCTTGCATTGGCTGTATTGGCAGCAAACCATATTACGAAGAAGCAGAAGAATGAGAAGCGAGGCACATGCATTGCATTTGGAGCAGGACTGGGCTTGCTGCTGGGCATGGCGACTGCAGCGTCTTCAAATGGGAATAGATTGGCATTTGTTCCGACTTCAACTGCAGGCTTAAGGAATATCTATTCCATAAGTTTCCCGATATTGATGGAGCGTTATCCCGGTTGCTTTTTTAAACTGCTGTCCCAGATGGCTTTGTGAGGAAAAACCAAAATAGGAAGCTATCTCACTGTAAGTATAATGGGAGTAGATCAACATATTTTGGATGGAACGGATTTTCTGTTGAAGGATATATTGCCCGATTGTGATGCCCTCTTCCTTTTTAAAAAGTTCACACAAATAATTCTTATTCACGCGCAGTTCTTTTGCAATATCGGCTATAACAATTTTTTCGTGCAGGTGTGAAAAAATATAATCTTTGCAGCTATTGACTTTAGAATTTTTTCTTACGTTTAAAGTTGTTTTTTTATTTTTAAATTCATTTACCAGAATGGCGTACTGGTATTCTGCAAGCCTGCCAAGTTGTAAGGCAGCCTCGGGGGTTGAAGCGTCTTCAATTTTTTGAATGTAAATATCGCTGAGCGAATAGGAAATCTCCGGTGGGAGTCCTCCTTCAAGGGCGGCGCGGGAAGCAATGGTCACAAGAACAATGCCATGGTTCTTCGACTGACGCAGCGGCGTTTTGGCTAATGTGCCGATCACCCCGGGATATTCTTCTTCCCAGCTCTTTACTAATTTTTCTGTATCACCATTTCGGATGCTTGCCGTTTCTCTTATTTCCTGGTCATAGGGATTGTGTTTTATAGTATACTCCTGATTCCTGAATAGAATATCGTAGAATTCTTTTTGTATCTCATGTTTCAGCTTGGAATTTAAACAACCGAAATAGGCCATTTCTTTGGCAGCAGTATCGTTATCAAAAAAAAGAGTGCGCATTAAACTGTTGATATTCATGGAGTTCTCCTTTGTTCTATACCGGTCACCGGAAGGGCTTGGCTTAGGGGATTCGTTAAGCTTTCATATTATAACATATTTCCGAATATTTTGATACAAAAACGAAAAATGTGATATATAAGTTTTTGATTCTAAGATAGTATGGAATAAAATTCAGGGAGGTAAATTCATGGACAGTCAGATTTTATTTGGAGCGGCATACTATCCGGAATATATGCATTGTGACCGCATAGAGAAAGATTTTGAAATGATGAGACAAGCCGGAATGAATACAGTGCGGATTGCGGAATCCACTTGGAGTACGTTGGAGCCCCAGGAGGGGAAATTTGACTTTTCTTTTATAGACCGGGTGCTGGGACAGGCGGAAAAATTTGGGATGAACGTTATTGTAGGGACGCCTACATATGCGGTGCCGCCGTGGCTTGTGAAAAAGGATCCGACGGTGCTGGTGACTACTGCGGCAGGGCAGGCTTTATATGGGCACCGGCAGAATATGGACATTATGAATCCGACCTACCGGAAATGCGGGGAGCGGGTGATCAGGGCATTGCTTGAACATGTGGTAGGGCATAAATGTGTGATCGGATTTCAGATTGATAATGAAACGAAGCATTATGGGACTGCCTCGGAAAAAGTGCAAAAATTGTTCGTGGAATACTTGAAGAAAAAGTTCGGGACGGTTCAGGCGATGAATCAGGCATTTATACTCAATTACTGGAGCAATGCCGTTTCGGGATGGGAGGAGTTTCCGGATATGAGAGGATGCGTGAACGGAGGGCTGGCAGGAGAATTTTCTGCGTTCCAAAGAAAGCTGGCGGCAGATTTTCTGGATTGGCAGTCAGCACTTGTAAACGAATATAAGCGGCCGGACCAGTTTATTACCCACAATCTTGATTTTGAATGGAAAAAATTCGGGGCAGATATTGCGCAGGACGGCTACTCCTACGGTGTTCAGCCGGATATCAACCATTATGAAGCCGCAAAGTGCCTGACCATTGCCGGGGCGGATATTTATCATCCGACGCAGGATGCATTCACAGGGGCGGAAATTGCCTTCGGTGGTGATTCCATCCGCAGCCTGAAGGACGAAAATTATCTGGTGCTGGAATGCCAAGCGCAGGCATTCAAGGAATGGACACCTTATCCCGGGCAGCTCCGGCTGCAGGCGTATAGCCATCTGGCCAGCGGGGCGGACGGCATCATGTATTGGAACTGGCATTCTATCCATAATGGATATGAGACTTACTGGAAGGGGCTGCTAAGCCATGATATGGAGAAGAATCCAGCCTATGAAGAAGCCGGCAGGTTCGGTGCGGAGTGGAAAAAAGTAGGCAGTAAGCTGCTTCATCTGAAAAAAGAGAATAAAATTGCGCTGCTTGTAGATAACCGGTCGCTTACAGCATTGCAGTGGTTCCCGGTTGATAAGGATTTAAGCTACAATGATATAGTGCGCTGGATGTATGACAGCCTATACGAAATGAATCTTGAGTGCGACGTGGTAGATGTGCAGGCACTCGACACGACCAAATACGGAATGATCGTGGTGCCGGTTTTGTATAGCGCTACGGAGGAATTGATTTTAAAATTGAAAAATTATGTGCAGGACGGCGGTATTCTGGTCAGCTCTTTTAAGTCCTTTGTGGCAGATGAGCATTTGACCGTATATCACGATACACAACCCCATCTTCTTTCTGACTGCTTTGGCATGAGCTATAATCAGTTCACAGAGCCGGGCAGGTCATCCTTAAGGGGAAAGAAATTGAAGTATTTTATGGAGTTGTTAAAGCCGGACGGAGCCGAAACGCTTGCAGGGTATGAGCATAAATACTGGGGAGCGTATGCTGCAGCGACCAGAAATTCTTATGGCAAAGGGAAGGCATATTATATTGGATGCTTTACAGAAAAAGAATTTTTGAAGGAGATATATGAAAAGGCGGCAGCAGACGCAGGGATTTCCCGGGATTTTGGAAATTTACAGTGGCCGGTGATCGTCAGAAACGGAAAGAATCAGGAAGAGAGTAAGATCCATTATGTATTGAATTACAGCGATCAAAGGCGGCGAATCGTTTGCCCCTACAGAAAGGCAGCCAATCTGCTGGGCGGCGAAGAGTATGTGATGGGGGACGAAATCCATATCGATGACTGGGGGCTTGTGATTTTAGAGGAAAGGGAGGAGAAATGCGATGACTGTGGAACAGTTGTGTGAACATTCGATTCGGTTGATCCATGCACCGATCCATGTTTATGCACCGGATGGGGCGGAAATTGCAGTTTATGCGGACTACGGGGAACAGCCGGATATTATGGCTTGCGATGAGGGGTTCAGAAAAAGCCTGCTGGCCAAGCGGTGTTTTGAATTTCCTGTTCTTTATCTGGAAGCTAACCGGATGATATATGGAATTGTGAGCAATTCCAGCAAAGTGTATATCATAGGACCATGCTGTGTAAAAGGAGATGCCAGTTCTGCGGTACAGTATTTGACCAAGGCCCATGGACTGGCAGAGGGCAGCATCTGCAGACTTCATTATCTGCCTCTGGCGGACTTTTCGGAAATTGTGATCATGATTTATGAAATGGCAACAGGAAGGAGTATCAGCTTCAGTGACCTGCTGCTTAAAAATTTTTTTGATGACAAACTTGACTTTTCTGTGAGAAGAAAAATATATCGCATATTTTATAACAATCAGGAAAATGAGACAGTACACAACCCATACGGTCAGGAGAAAAGGGAGCAGGAAAGCATTCGGAAAGGGGATCTGGAAGCGCTGAAAAAAAGCTTTCAGGAAGCTTATGTAGGAAAGCTGGGAACGCTATCCCGTGACAGTTTGCGCAATGCGAAGAACCTGGGGATTGTATTGGTGACGTTGGCATCGCGTTCTGCCATTGAGGGGGGAATTCTTTCGGAAATTGCTTTTTCGATGTCAGATGCTTATATCCAAAGAATCGAGGAGATGAAAAGCGAAGGGGAAGCGTTGGCTCTCGCAAGGCAGGCAGAGATTGATTTCTGCTGCCTTGTAAGAGATACCGTAGTACATAAGCCGCAGAATCCGGTGATCGTAAAGTGTAAGGAATTGGTACTGCAATACCTGCATACGAAGATATCGGTAGGCGATTTGGCAGAAAAGCTGGATGTGAATGCAAACTATCTGTCACAGCTTTTTGCGAAAGAAGAGGGGATGACGCTCAGCGATTACATCGCGCAGGAGAAGATTAACTTTGCGAAACGTCAGTTAATTTATACGGATGATTCCTATGAGTCGATTGCTTACTCCTATGCGTTCTTTTCTCAAAGCCATTTTGGCAGGGTGTTTAAGAAGATGACAGGAATGACACCGGGTCAATACAGAGCACGTTACGGAAAACAGAAATAGTAAATATGCATAAAAATAGTGATAAGATTTTAGCATTATTGTAGAAAATTATTGCAAAATAAGAATTGTGACAAGGCACTGAAATTTATGATATATTTCAGTGCCAATTTTTTTTATAATTTTGTCACGATTTAAAGCGAAATGTCCAAGAAAGGAGAAAGATTATGTATGTAAAAGGCGTGAATTTGGGTAATTGGCTGGTTTTGGAAAAGTGGATGAGCCCGGCTTTGTTTGAGGGCACTACGGCGGAGGATGAATATTATCTTCCAAGACAATTATCTCCGGAGGTCTATGAGGCCCGGATCAAGGTGCATCGCAGTGAATATATATCGGAACGGGATTTCGCGTGTATCAAACGGATCGGTATGAATACGGTGCGTATCCCGGTTCCGTATTTCATCTTTGGAGACCGTAAACCGTTCATTGGATGTATTGAGGAATTGGATAAAGCTTTTACATGGGCAGAAAAATACGACCTGAAGATATTAGTTGATCTGCATACGGCGCCGCTTAGCCAGAATGGTTTTGACAACGGGGGAATCTGCGGTGTTTGTAAATGGAGCCAAATGCCAGAGGAAGTGGAGTACGTATTAGATGTACTGGAAAAGCTGGCAAAGCGTTACGGAAGCAGGGAAGGGTTGTTTGGAATAACGCCGATTAACGAGCCGATTACGGAAGGAATGTGGAACATGATGAACGTGCCGGAGCGTTACCCTGCAGTAGATAAAGAAATGGCTGAAGGAAGTGCGCCGAATACGTTGGAATTTCTGCGGGATTTTTATAACCGTGCGTATGACCGTATCCGTCCCAATATTGCAGAAGATAAATATGTGGTATTCCATGACGCATTTCAGCTTAAGGCGTGGAAAGAGTTCCTTACACAGCCACGTTTCCACAATGTAATGCTGGATACGCACCAGTATCTGATGGTGGCGGAAGCTATGGGATGTAAGCAGACGCTGAACGGATATATCGAGTATATCCAGGAGAATTTTGCGAAACAGATTGCTGAAGTACAGGAATATGTTCCGGTAGTCTGCGGAGAGTGGTGCCTGTTTAACTCCTATGCAGTCGGTGTTGATACAAAAGGCGGTCAGACGGTGCTCAATGGAATGGATTTTTCAGATAATAAACCTGTCATGACGGCAGAAACGAGACAGCATCTATATCAGCAGCTTGCCAATGCACAGCTTGCAGCGTGGCAGGAAGGTTCAGGATACTTTTACTGGAGCTATAAGCTGCTTATGGATACGGTTAATGAGCCGAATTGGTTTGGCTGGGATAGCTGGGATCTTGGCAAATGTGTTGATATGGGATGGTTCCCGATTGGCGGATGATATAAAAAATAAGAATGGGAGTGCAGAATATTCTGCTGCTTAAAAAGGAGCATACATATGAATAATAATGAAAAGATAAAAAATCCAAATGCAAAATTATCCTTTATAGAACGATTGGCATATGGGCTGGGAGATTATTCGGGAAATCTGATTTATTCTTCTATTTCTTCCTTCCTATTAGTGTATTATGTCAGTGTGCTTGGCGTAGATGCGGCGGTGGCTGCGTCAATTATGGCAGTTTCAAAGATTTTTGACGGTGTTTCCGATCTGATCATGGGACGTATCGTAGATAAGACCCACAGTAAATGGGGAAAAGCACGCCCATGGATTCTTAGAATGTGTTTACCCTTGGCTGTATGTACTGTTTTGATGTTTTCTGTCCCGGCAGCTCTGGCAGGGCAGGCGCAGGTGGCTTATATGTTCCTGACATACAATCTGGTATCAACTGTATTTTATACAGGATTGAATGTACCGTATGCAACGCTGCAGGGCCTGATGACTACAGATCAGTATGAGCGCGGCCTGCTGGGAAACTTCCGGATGCTTCTTGCGACTGCCGGAACCATGACAGTCAACACGTTCGTTATGAAGCTGTGTGCTTTCTTTGGCGGCGGAGATACCAATAGCCAGAGAGGATGGACTTTGACATTTATCGTCCTTTCCATTGTGTTTGTAATTTTGAATCTGGTTACCTTCTTCTTCTGTCAGGAACGTGTGGCGGATGGCACGGGCGCTGAGCCGGGAAAGGAAGAAAAAGGACCGTCTGTTATTGAATGCCTAAAAAGCCTTATAGTAAACAAATACTGGGTATTAATGGTAATATTTCTGTTCTGCCTGTACTTTATGATGTCTACTTTCTTTGGCAGTGCATATTACTTTGCACAGTATGTATTAGGGAATGAGTCCGTATTTGCGGCAACCTCCAATGCGTTGTCCATGGCGCAGATCGGAATGATGTTCATTACTCCATTTATTATGAAAAAAATCGGAAAGCGTTATACGGCCATGATCGGTATGGGTGCCGCTTCCGTAGCATTCGTATTGACGGCTTTGGCAGGTACTAACGTAACGCTGGTCATTGCGTGCAACGTTTTAAAAGGTGCGGCGTTTGGATGCGGAGCAGCTACCATGTTCGGCCTTCTTCAGGATGCAATTACCTACGGCTCCTGGCTTACCGGCGTACAGGCCATGGGTATGGGAAATGCAGCGTCTTCCTTCTGCATGAAGGTTGGTTCCGGTATTGGAACGGCTGCTCTTGGCTGGATTTTGGCAGCAGGGAATTTCAATGCGGATCCGACCAGTGCATCAGCTATTGTTTCCATTAATGTGGCATGTATCTGGGGGCCGCTGATCACTTGTGTAATCGGTGTGGTATGTATGCTTTTCTTTGACCTGGATAAACATTATGAGAAAGCGGTATCCGACCTTTCCGAAGGAAAATGGAAAGGCAGCAAATAGTTTTACGGTCTCTTCTTTCTGATTAGCTGAGAAAACTGCAAAGTTACGGTATAACGTTGGAAATGGAAGTTCGAAAGCGGGGGATAACATGGTACGAATTGCAATATGTGACGATGAAAAAAACGTGTGTAATCCGGATGAGCCTCCACAATATTCAGAATATGAATAGTAAAGAGAATGAGTGAGACAATTTTCTCTGTGGGAAAGGGATCAGAAAACTGTGAAAATTTTTCAATCCAATAATTAAGCGATAGGGTGCATTTGTGTGGATTTGATAGATTGCAAGCACAATCGACAGTTC
Organism: Ruminococcus sp. 5_1_39BFAA; assembly: GCF_964240875.1. NCBI lineage: Bacteria > Bacillati > Bacillota > Clostridia > Eubacteriales > Oscillospiraceae > Ruminococcus > Ruminococcus sp. 5_1_39BFAA. Next base: position 12,203 of record NZ_CAXSVO010000036.1, read on the forward strand.
CGTTAGCCAGTATTATACGTCAGACAATTGGGCGGGAAAACTTTGACGAACGGTTCATACTCATGGAAAAATAAAAGGGTGGGGTAAACTTCTTAAAGAGAAGACCCCACCTTTACGCATAACTAAGAGGGTATCTGAACTTTACCGCAAAACGGAAAATGCGGTTGTACCTTTTCGCAAAAGAGGTTTTGAGTGGCAATTCTGATACTGTCGTTGAGAAAATAGCAAGGTTACGGTATAATGCTATATGGAAGTTTTTCAAGATGAGGTAGTTTGAGTGAAAAAGATACTGGTTGTTGAAGATGATTTAGCTCTAAGTGCGGGGCTATGCTTTGAATTAGATACTTGCGGCTATTTGACTGTGGCTGCTTATAACTGTCAAAAGGCACAGCAGCTTTTGAAAAGTGAACATTTTAATATGGTGATTTTGGATGTGAACCTTCCTGACGGCAATGGATTTGATTTTTGCCGGGAAGTAAAGGCAGTTATACCAAATTTGCCGGTTATTTTCTTAACTGCTAATGATTTGGAGCGGGATGAACTAAAGGGCTTTGATCTTGGTGCGGAAGATTATATAACTAAGCCATTTAATATTCAAATTCTAAAGCGCCGTGTCGAAGTTGCATTGCGTCGGGTAACTTCAACTTCAAAGGTTATGAATGACTTTTATGATGATGGATTTTTGCGCTTGGATTTTAATGCATTAACCGCAATCCGAAGTGGAGAAAAACTGGCAATTACTCCAAACGAATATAAAATTCTGCGGCTTCTGACTGCGAATGCCGGAAATATCGTTACACGGCAAATACTATTGGAAAAGTTGTGGGATTGTGACGGTAACTATATTGATGACCATACGCTTACTGTAACCATGAACCGGCTGCGGGCAAAGATTGAAGACACAGGTCATACCTATATACAGACGGTTAGAGGAATGGGTTATATCTGGACAGGTGAGAAGGTATGAAGAAAACAAAATACAAGTTGATTCCGATAAAAACTGTCTTAGCTGTTATGGCATTTTCGCTTATCCTTGTGGGAATTCTGTGGAAATACATTCCTCCGATGGGAATACGAATTGTGTTGCTGGTGTTTGGTGTTGCCATATTTATATTAGTGTGTCTGTGGAGCTGGTATGGGCAGCGGCAGCAATCGGATTTTGCAAACGATATTTGCGAAACCGTGGATGCACTGATGGATGGACGCGAACCAGAAAACTACCATCCGTATGAAGATTCCCAGACTTCCAAAGTACAAGGCAAACTCCTGCAATATTATGATCGTATGCGGGAGGGGCAACGACAAAGTGAACAGGATAAACAGACGATTCAGGAATTGGTCAGCGACATCTCCCATCAGGTGAAAACGCCCATTGCAAATATCCAGATGTTCACGAACATCTTACAGCAGCACCAGCTATCCGATGAAAAGCGGAATGAATTTCTTGCTACTATGTCCGCCCAGATCAACAAACTGGATTTCCTGATGCAGTCCCTTATTAAAATGTCCCGTCTGGAAACAGGGACATTTACTTTGCACATGGAATCCAGCAGTTTATATAATACGATTGCGCAGGCCGTCAATGGAATATGGGCGAAAGCAGTTCAAAAGAGTATTCAAATTAACGTTGAATGTGACAGCCAGATTACAGTTAAGCATGATACAAAATGGACAGCGGAGGCATTGGGAAATATTTTAGATAACGCAGTGAAATATACGCCGGAGGCTGGAACTATCAGCGTAAATGTCCGGCCATGGCAGTTTTATACCCGCATAGATATTTCCGACACAGGAATAGGAATTGCCGCCGAGCATTATAATGATGTGTTTCAGCGCTTCTATCGGGCGCAGGAAGTGGCCGCTATGGATGGGGTTGGACTGGGGCTGTATTTAGCCCGCGGTATTATTATCCGGCAAAAAGGCTATATCAGTGTGAAATCGGAAATAGGAAAAGGCACGACTTTCTCTGTGTTTCTGCTGAGCTGATTTCACGCTTTTCTTGATGAATGAAATAAAGTGAGGATGGAACAGTGGACATAGTGACAATACATAACCTGAAAAAATATTTTGGAAAAGGTTTCCGACAGGTAAAAGCATTAGACGGAATCAATCTTTCCATTGAGAAAGGTAAGTTTACCGCTATTATCGGGGCTTCTGGTTCCGGAAAAACAACACTCCTGAACACGATTGGTGGGTTGTATGAGCCGACTGAGGGCAGCGTTATTGTTGACGGCGTCAATTTAGCAGAACTGACTGAAGAACAACTGACTGTTTTCCGCCGGAGAAAGGTTGGCTTTATCTTTCAGGACTATAATCTGGTTCCTGAATTGACGATACGGGAGAATATCCTGTTCCCTCTTGCACTGGATGACTCGCGTCCAGATGAGTTTTTTTTCTCAGAAATCATAAAACTGCTAGGATTAAATGAGAAGCTAAATGATTATCCTCATATGCTTTCAGGTGGAGGACAGCAATGTGCAGCGATCGCCAGAGCTTTGCTTACAAAACCAGCTATTATTTTGGCCGATGAACCGACCGGAAATCTGGATTCCAAAACCAGTGATGATGTGATTGGTCTGCTGAAAATGACCAGTAAGGAATTTCACCAGACTATCGTAATGATTACACATAATCCGGAGATCGCGCAGATGGCAGACCGTATTGTGCGTATTGAAGATGGAAAAATCGTTGCGTGATAATGGGGTTAAAATAGAAATAGTAATGAGGAAGATTGCACCCTCCGGGAGTGTTTCAGAAACTGTCCTGGTTTCACTGCCGGGTGCGGAATCCCAGGAAACTACCCATAGTTCCGACATCCTCACCTTCCTCAATCTGGAAATCCGCATCAACGAACAGACTGTCTATTACAATGACCATTCCGTTCCTCTTACCAACCACGAGTTCTTCACATTACTTTACTTGGCGAAACATCCCTCCTGGGTTCTCTCCAAAGAGCAAATCTACGAGGCTGCCTGGAAAGAAAGCACGGAGCATTGTGGGGCGGCAGTGACGAATGTGGTATATTCCCTTAGACGGAAGATCGGAGATGAGTACATAGAAACTGTGGTTGGGAGCGGATATAGCTTGTTATGGGCTGTCTCTGCCTTTTATCTTAGTTGAGAAAATAGCAAGGTTTCTAAAGTGGAGGAACTTGCAAGTGTATTTTTTAGGACGCATTGTGTAGATATAAAAATTCAGTCATATCAGTCCGGTGAGAGCTTAATGTATGACCTGGAGGATGGATTTTACTTTGATCTCTTTCTTTTGGATATCGAGATGCCAGGAATAGATGGGATGGGGCTGGCAAAGAGTATTCATGACAATATGCCAGCGGCAAGGATCATCTTTATCACATCCCATTTGGAGTATGCGATTACTGCTTATGAGTTTTCGGTTTTCCGTTATATTCCCAAAATGGTACTTGATGAAAAGTTACCATCTGCGTTGGAAGATTTTTATAAGCTGTATCGTTTGGAAAGAAATGAATTTTACACCATTCAAATAAAAAATCATGTAGAACAAATAGCATACAAAGATATTTTGTATATTTTGAAAGATGGGAAGTATGCAGTATTTCATTTGGCAGGACGAGAATCAAAGTCCGTACGAAAGACACTAACACAGGTTTTTAAAGAAATAAGCAAAGAGTATTTTTGCAGATAGAGGATGTATTGTCAATCTGGCTAATGTGATGGGGATGGATGATAACGGAATCATTCTGCCTGATAATAATCATATCACAATCAGTAAGTCAAACATCGTGGAATTTAAGACCATAATGCTTCGTTTTTGGGGGAAACAGATATGTTGAAGGTTCCGTTTTAAATATAATTGGGAAGCTTTTTTCTCATGATTTAGTGGAACAATTCCAGGCTGGATTCAGTACCTTAACGCTGAAAAAAACAAGAATGACGCTGGTATGTGCCGTATTGGGTTTCCTGTGTTCTACTTATTGGTTGTCAGCAACAAGAGTAGTCATGCGTTTAAAACCAGATATGATTCAGTCTCTTTTAGCAATCGCATTTGTTTTTATTCTTTGTGCTGCTTACTTTTATTTTCGAATGATACAAATACGGCGGGAACAGGAATATACAACTCTGATCCGGATATGATCCTGACGGTGATTGGGAGAGGATATAAGTTTGTGGGATAGGGTGCTCCCCGTGGCATTACATCTCCATAAGGAATTGTGCAGGTATCGGTATTCATTATTTTGGCAGGCGTAAAAAGTTCCATTGCGATTGTTTCATACAGGTAGAAGGCAAGCTATTTCCGAGAGCCAGAGCAGTTAGAATTCTCTGTTTTGGCTCTTGGATTTTTTTCGTTTATTATAGAAAGAGCTGGAATTATGCCGGAAAGTGTTGTATATTAATAATTAGGAATGACTAACTTTAGTTATATTTAAAATAATGGTTGATATATTGGATTTTACAAAAGAAAAGAATCGAAAATGCTGTTTAATATTAGGTTTCATAGTTGTTCTATACTTTATTCTGCCGGTCACCATCGTGTCAGTATTCTTCAATGCGTTCAGAAATATTGGCAACTATGCGATTGTAAACGGCATAGGCACATCCAATAAGAGCCTGGGGGCAATCATCCTGTTTATCGCCCTGTTTATTGGCTTTGGAAAATATGTCAAGCAAGAGGATTTAATTTGTGAGCCGCTGTATTCCATGGTTTCTGGAAAAAAATGAGCATCCAACGGATCAATTAGAATGAGAAGGAGAGCATTGAAATGATGGGCAAGATTAGAATTGAAAAGAACACGGTGCAGGAGACTCTGGTGATCCCTCTTTACGGGCGGAAGCTATGTACCGAACGGTTTCCGGGGATGTTTCAGGATCGGGCAGCGGTAGCGCTGATAGAACGCCTGGACTATGATTTTTCCGAGTTGGAAAAGAAGTCGGAAAGCATGACCCAGGTGTTTGGTGCGCTGGAATGTGCTATGCGCCAGAATGATTTGGCCTGGGAGGTGCGGGATTATTTGAAAATACATCCGAAGGCGGCGGTGGTCAACCTGGGCTGCGGTCTGGACCAGACCGGAAGAAACTGCGATAACGGAAGCTGCCGGATTTATAACATTGATTTCCCGGATGTTATCCAAGTAAGAGATGAACTGCTGCCGGCGGGCGACAGAGAGCGAAATATTGCCGCCGATTTAAACGATTTCCACTGGTTTGATGAGATTGATGCGTCCGATGGAGCTGTATTCTTTGCAGCCGGCGTGTTCTACTATTTTCAGACGGAACAGGCAAAGCGGCTTATGGTCGCCATGGCGGAGCGCTTTCCCGGCGGCAGGCTTGTGTTTGACGCGGCGGGCAGGCTCGCGGTCAAGCTGATGCTGAAAACCTGGATAAAGCAGGCGGGCATCAGGGATGTGAATGCGTATTTTTCCGTGTTTGACGCAAAAGAAGAACTGAGCTTATGGTCGGACAAGCTACAGGTATCCAGCCGGGGTTATATGCTGGGATATTTCCCGATGGACGATCCGAACATTAAGGGGATTCACCGCCTCCTCGCAAAGCTTGGCGATGGGGCGATGAAGATGCAGATCGTGAGGATAGATTTTCAAACCGCTTTTTGAATTTGATAGGAGAGCTGCCGTTTTTGAATTTTATGGTCGCAACCGTGGCATCGGATAATATATTAAGAGGAAAAAACTGTCATATTCGGCTTGATTGTGAGCAGAAAAAAAATGAGAGGCATAAGGTATTTATGATAAAATCAAATAATATGCAGTTAGTATGGAAAGCCACGATATTCACAACTGCCATTGGAATGCCAATTTAGGGCATAATATTAAAATATTTTTATTTGGAAGTGGGAAAGGGAAAGAGATGGATTCAAAAAAGAAAGTTTTAATAGTAGATGATTCAGAGATGAACCGATCTTTGTTGATCGACATGCTGGATAACGATTTTACTATTATAGAGGCAGCAAATGGAATGGAGGCGGCAGCCATTCTGCATAGCCAGGAGCATGAGATCAGTCTGATGCTTTTGGATATTGTAATGCCGGTAATGGATGGATTTGAACTTCTGGCGATGATGAACAAAAACGGGTGGATTAAAAGTATACCGGTCATCATGATCTCGGCAGAAACAGTACCAACCTATGTAGACCGTGCTTACGATTTAGGAGTTATGGACTATATCAGCAGGCCTTTTGACGAACGAACGGTACAGCGCCGTGTTATCAGCACTATAATGCTTAGTGCAAAGCAAAAGGAACTTTCCCATATGGTTACCGATCAGATCTATAAAAAGGAGAAGGACAATAGGCTGATGATTGAGATATTGTCCAATCTTGTTGAATTCCGTAATGGGGAAAGTGGTCTGCATGTGCTACATATTCATACGATAACAGAGCTGCTGTTAAAGAGGCTTTTGCTCAAAACAGATAAATATCCGATCTCACAGAAAGATATTCCACTTATCTGCAATGCTTCCGCACTGCATGATATTGGAAAAATTGCAGTGCCATCAGAAATCCTTAATAAGCCGGGACGTTTGACAAAGGAAGAATTTGAGGTAATGAAAATCCATTCGGCAGAAGGGGCAGATATCTTAAGCCGTATTCCTATGCGGGAAAATGAGCCGTTGATCCAGTTTGGGTACCAGATCTGCCGATGGCATCATGAGCGGTACGATGGAAAGGGATATCCGGATGGATTAAAAGGTGAGGATATTCCCATTGCTGCCCAGGTGGTTTCGTTGGCAGATGTTTATGACGCTTTGACAAGTAAACGTGTTTATAAAGATGCATATTCCCATGAAAAAGCAATTGAGATGATTCTGAACGGTGAATGCGGACAATTTAATCCTTTACTGCTGGGATGCCTTACAGACATTTCCGATACGCTAAAAAAAGAATTGGGCGTGGCTTCTTTGGGACAGCATTCTGAAAAAGAAATACTAAATACAGTGGAACAGATACTGGAAAGAGGGGCGGTAGACGTATCAGAGAGGACCCTCCGGCTGCTGGAGCGTGAGAGAGAAAAATATCGGTTTTATGCTGAATTTTCGCAGGAGATTCATTTTGAATATACGGAAAGACCGGAGATGATCATACTTTCCGAGTGGGGCGCAAAATACCTGGGAATGCCGGAAATTATTTTAAATCCCAGAGAACATGAATTTGGCAATGAGGTATTCTGCAAAAAAGACTTTGAACATTTATTGGAGCAGCTAAAAAATACGACTCCGGAGGCTCCTATTGTAGACGAAGAATATCTTTTGAACGACAAAGGCTGTAAAAAGTGGTGTAGAGTGATCGGAAAGTCCATGTGGGTCAATAAGGAAGTTCCGGAGTATGAAGGTGCCATTGGCAAAATATCCGACATTTCCAGAAGGAAAATATAAGGATGGTAAGAAAATGCAGTAAAAAATTGAGGCAGATTAAGAAAAGAATGGATGAAAATTTATGAAGAAATCCAATATGGAAAAGGAAAAGCAGAAAAAGTATTTTATGACAGGCGTTGCGGTAACGGTTATCACTCTTGTTCTGTTTCTTATCATATTTACAACCAATTATTACAGAAACCTGAAGGATCAGTGTTTGAGGAACATAAGCTTCATCTGATTGAATTTACAGATAAAGTGTCAGAAATAATTGACGGCGTTGTAGATACTTCATGGAAACAGTTAAGTGCCTGCGAGCATACTGTTATGAATAACCATAATCTGGATTCCATAGAAACACTTATGGAATTTCTGGCAAGTACGGGGGATTTCTTAGATAAAGAGCAAACGATCGCCCTGGCAATTGATCAGGACGGAAAGTATTATGCGTCTGATGGAGCAACAGGATATTGGACAGAAAGCAGGATTCTGGCAGGAGTGGATGAAAAACAACAGGAAGTAATTGAACTGCCGCATATTGCGCAAAAAGTATATTTCCTTTTTATAGAGCGATTAACGGATCCAATTGAAGTACGGGAAACCGGGAAGAGCATAACGCATATTGCGGTGGCCATTGACATTGATTCTCTGAAAGATCAAATGTCCGTTCAGGGATTTGGAGAAAACTGTTACTCCTATATTATCAATAAAGATGGACGGCGTCTGTATCAATATACCTATGCGAATAATTTTATCGGCGGATATAACATTCTGAAATCAATCGAAGAATATCCGATCATCAATGGCGGAACATATGAGGATTTGCGTAGAGTTTTTCAGGACGGGGAAAGTATCGCTTTGGAATTTGAATATACGGATGAAGTGACAGGGCAGACATCAAATTGGTTTGTGGCAAACTCTGCTATCCGCTCTGCAAACTGGGAGGTTTTGCTTTTTGTGCCAACAAATGTGTTGGGTGCAAATACAAATCAGCTCATGAAACAGACGCTCCGGTATTTTCTTGTGGCAGCAGTGGGCGTTATTTTTCTGTTTGGCACTATGATATTTGTTATTGTGCAGGGAAAATCGGATAAAAAAATGATGGCACAGCAGAAAAAGGCAAACGAGAAGCTTACCGCAGCATTAGAGCAAGCCAAAAGTGCCAGCAGAGCAAAGAGTGAATTCCTCTCTTATATGTCACATGACATTCGGACGCCTATTAACGGAATTATGGGTATGACAGAGATCGCGCTCAGGAATATTGGGAATAAAGAACGTGTTTTGGACTGTCTGTGCAAAATACAGAATTCTTCCAGGCATCTGTTAAATCTAATTAACGATGTTTTGAATATGAGCCGAATTGAGTCCGGAAAAACAGAAGTTGGACATGCCCCATTTGATTTGCGGATCTGCCTGGCAAACTGTGCATCCATCATTGACGGACAGCTTGTCGACCGGGAACTGCTTCTGATCAGGGAATTTGAGGAAATGGAGCATCCATTGGTGATCGGAGATGAACTTCACCTGCGGCAGATTTTGATCAATATTTTGGGAAACGCAGTCAAATTTACGCCGGATGGAGGGAAAATCTTTTTACGTGCAAAAGAAATATGCCACGAAAATGATAAAATAAAAGTTCATTTTGAGATCGAGGATACCGGAATCGGCATGAAACCTGATTTTTTGCCGCGTTTGTTTGAACCTTTTTCTCAGGAGAATGCCGGCTCCCGCACTACTTATAAAGGAACAGGTCTTGGTATGGCCATTACCAAGCAGTTTACAGAGCTGATGGGAGGAACGATCCAAGTAGAGAGTGAGCCGAATGTAGGAACAAAATTTGTGATAGAACTGCCCATGGATATTGATCTGGAAGCAAAGGAGGAAGAAACAGAGCATACGGTCCACATCGAACTGGATGGAATGAAGGTTTTGCTGGTTGAGGATAATGAACTGAATCTTGAGATTGCCCAGGAGCTTCTTGAGGAACAGAATATTATTGTTACTACAGCCGAAAACGGTCAGATTGCGGTAGATCTGTTTGAAAATAGTCCGGCAGGAACCTTTGACGTGATTTTAATGGATATTATGATGCCTGTAATGGATGGGGTTACTGCAGCGAAAACCATAAGGGGATTAGACAGACCGGACGCAAAAACAATTCCGATTCTGGCAATGACTGCGAATGCCTATGATGAAGACGTGAAAAAAACAAAGGAAGCTGGTATGAATGCTCATATCACAAAGCCTGTCAATCAGAATCTGTTGATAAAAACATTAGGTAATTACTATTCAAAAAGAAAAACAGTTTTAGTTGAATATTTGGATAATAAAGGAGAAAAGGGTGAATAAAAAAAGTAAGAAAGTCGTTTTTGGGCTGCTGCTGTTTACGCTACTATGCAGTCTGGCAGCATGTGGAAAAGACGGCAGCAAAAACGAATCAGTTAAAGAAATGCAGGAGGAAGAAACGGAAGGCGGTCATGAGCCAATTACAATTATCCGTTCCAACGACCTGATCACGGAAGAATTTGTGAATGCTCTGCATAAGGTTTATCCGGAGATCAACCTTCAAATCGTCAGCTATGGGGGAAGAAATGGCTCCGGACAGGCACAGTACAGTATGGAAATGGATGATATGACGGACATTTATGTTACATCTAAAGCATTTAATAAAGAACTCATGCCGGAGCGTTTGGTAGACCTGGCCAACTATGATTTTATCAATAGCTATTCCACATTTCTGCTGAATTCGCTGGATGTGAAAGGCGGTATTTATTTGCTGCCAACCGGATACACAGTAGCCGGGATGTTTTATAACAAGACGATCATGCAGGAGAATGGGTGGTCAGTTCCGGACAGCTTTGAGGAACTGCTGGCTCTTGCCCCGGAAATCGAGGCAGCGGGCTATCAGCCCTTTGCAAATGCTATCAGTCTGGAAGGCTATCCCTTCAACTATTTTTTCAGCCTGGGAAACACCATATACTTTGGCACACAGGATGGCGTGCAGTGGAAAGAAAACTTCCCCAAAGGGAAGGCATCTGCCGCAGGAAACGAGGGTCTGGAGGAAGTGGTTCAATATTACAATGAGTGGATCGAAAACGGTATTATTACCAATGAGCATATGTCGACCGAGGAATACCTGGAGAGCGGCAATGTTGTATTTTATCTGTGCCTGGGCCTGCCCTCCTATGAGTATGAGACGGAGGATGGGAAGACCTATGAATTTGGCATTATGCCCTGGCTCAGCAGAGACGGCTCCAACAATATGCTGACACAGGATGTACCCCGGTACTTTGGACTTAACAAACATCTGGAAGAAGAGGGCAACGAGCAGAAGCTGGAGGATGCTCTCCATGTCCTGGAGTTTCTTTCTTCTGAGGCCGGTCAGGAGGCAATCATGTCCATGGCCGCTACCAATCTCTATGCATCGCCTCTGAATATGGATGAAATATCGGAAGATCATCCTTATCAGGAAGTTGCCGATGTGATAAATTCCGGTCATACGGTACAGCAGGTCTTTGTGGGCTGGGAGGATATTCTGATTCCTGTGGCCCGGGATATGCGTGCGGTGATCACAGGTGAGCTCTCTGCTGATGAACTGCTTGAAAAGTTGGACGAGACCTATAATGAAACCGCGCAGCTCGGGATCCGGGCACAGATCCGGATGAACTGCTTGAAAAGTTGGACGAGACCTATAATGGGGTTGTTAATCTGGGAACGGTTGATATGTATGGGACATTGACCGAAACGCTGACTTATGAAAAAACGGCAGAGCTTTGTGCTATTGCAGAGGGGAAAGCAGCGGACGCTGACTGTGCGATGGTTTCCCTCAATGAATACCATGGAGGGGATCTTTATAACAAGGTTGGTGTTGGCTGGTATTTGTGGGCTGATAAGATTGACACCGAAAGAATTAATATGATCCGTCCGTCAAATACAACGATCTCTGTGCTGACGCTTACGGGTGCTGAAATCAAAGAACTGCAGTCGGGTGGTTTTGATTATAATCAGAACGGTAACCCTTATGAATATCTGCTGGTTGTAAAAGACAGCATGGAACTGGACGATGATGAAATTTACCGGCTGGCAGCAGGAACTGAGGAATTGTCGGAAACCATGCAGGCGAAAGCGGAAACTGTTGAAATTTCCGCAGAAAACGCCATTAAAGAGTATATTATGGAATTAGGTACATTTAGTGCTGCCGATATCATATGGAAAGATTAAGTATTTGGGAGGTATGCAGATGGATATAAAATGGAAAAAAGCAGTTACTCTGATTCTGATGTTTGTTATGGTATGCGGCCTGACAGCGTGCGGAAACGCCAAACGGCAAACTGATGCGGGAACAAAAAACGAGGAACTACATGAGCCGCTGACGATCAATCGTTTTAATATCTATATTACAGAGGAATTCGTGAATGCCCTGCATGAGGTCTATCCGGAAATCAATCTGCAGATTGTCAGCTATGCGGGCAAAAATGGCTCAGGGTACGCACAATGCAGCATGGAAATGGATGATATGACGGATATACACGTCACAACGCAGCCCTTTCATAAGGAGTTGATGTCGGAGCGTTTTACAGACCTCTCCAACTATGATTTTGTGAACAATTATTCCACTTTTCTGTTAAATTCGCTGGATGTTGACGGCGGTATTTATCTTCTGCCTTCCGGATACATGGTGGCAGGTATGTATTATAATAAGACGATCATGCAGGAAAATGGGTGGCAGGTTCCGGACAGCTTTGAGGAATTGATGGAGCTGGTACCTCAGATTGAGGCAGCAGGATATCAGCCGTTTGCCAATGCAATTGATCTGGATGGTTTTCCTTTTAATTACTTTTTTAGCTTGGGCAATACCATCTACTTTGGTACGCAGGACGGTGTAAAGTGGAAGGAGAGCTTCCCAAAAGGCGAGGCCGCAGCAGCAGGGAATGAAGGATTGGAGAATGTCGTTCAATATTATAATGAATGGGTAGAAAACGGTGTGATTACCGGTGAGCATATGTCTGCCAATGAATATATGGAGAGCGGAAATGTGGTATTTTATCTGTGCCTTGGTCTGACTTCCTATGAGTATGAAGCGGAGGATGGATCTACCTATGAGTTTGGCATTATGCCCTGGCTTAGCAGAGACGGTTCCAATAATATGCTGACGCGCAATGTACCACGCTATTTTGGGATCAATAAGCACCTGGAGGAAGAGGGCAATGAGCAGAAACTTGAAGATGCCCTGCATGTAATGGAGTTTATTTCTACAGAGGCCGGTCAAAATGCAATTATGGCCAGTACGAATAGTTATATCTCTCCTTTAAGTGATGGCAAAATGGCAGATGATAATCCATTCCAGGAGGTTGCAGATGTGATTGATTCCGGTCACAGTGTGCAGATGGTCTACGTTGGCTGGGAGGATTTGATCGTGCCGATCGCACAGGATATTCGTGGTTTGATTTCAGGGGAGATTCCGGCGGAGAAACTGACGGAAGAATTTGACACCACCTATGACGAAGTATCCAATTTAGGTTCTGATACGCTCTACGGCACATTGACGGAGACCTTATCTTATGAAAAAACAGCGGAGCTTTGTGCCATTGCGGAAGGAAAGGCAGTCGATGCCGATTGTGCCATGGTTTCTCTGAATGAATATCATGGAGATGATAATTATAACTTAAAAGGCGTCGGCTGGCATCTGTGGGCTGACATAATCACTACGGAACAAATCACCATGATTTGTCCCGGGGTAACAGGGACGATTTCCGTGCTGGAGCTGACCGGCGCTGAAATAAAGGAAATGCAGAAAGCCGGTTTTGACGCAAACCAGAATGGCAATCCTTATGACTATGTGCTGGTTACCAGAGGGGATGCGGAATTGGAAGATGATACGGTCTACCGGTTGGCGATTGCTACGAACGAGTTGCCGGAAACGGTGCAGGAGAAAGCGGAAGCTATCGAAATTACCCCGGAAACTGCCATCCAGAATTATGTTAAGGAGCTGGGGACATTTGGTGCTTCTGATATTGTCTGGGAAGGGTGATCACTCATGAGCTTATCCAGCTTTTTTATTTGGGGCAACCGGAAGGGGTTCTGATATGCACTGTATGAGCGATGCCCCTGGACGGTGAAAAAAAGCAGTATTTCCTATTGACTCTCCCGCAGCGTTACGGTTTAGGATGGAATCGAAAGGAGGAAATCATGAAAACTGTAAAGGAAGTATCAGAGATAACCGGTGTGAGCATCCGGACATTGCGGTATTACGATGAGATCGGGTTGTTAAAGCCTGCCGGGTTAACGGAAGCGGGCTATCGTCTTTATGACAACGCGGCGATCGAAAGACTGCAGGAGATCATGTTCTACAGAGAATTGGAGATTCCATTGATCGATATTAAGGAAATTCTGGAAGATCCGGATCATGACAGGGAGCAGGTCTTATCAACTCAAAAACGTTTGTTGGAGCGGAAAAGAAACCGCTTGAACGGAATTATTGAGTTGATAAGCGATATGGCGAAGGGAGTGAATACGATGAGCTTTGAAGCGTTTACGGATGAAGATGTAAAGAAGATTTTTGAACATTCACTGGAATTGCAGGGAGAAGATTCGATACAAAGCATCATAGAAAGGTTTGGAAGCATAGAAGCATTCCGGGAAGAGTTTTCCAAAAACCTGAAGGATGAAAAAATGAGCAGCCATCTCATAAAGACATATGGAAGCAAAGAGAAAGCAGTAGAAGCAAGCCTGCAGGCAGCCGGGGATAGGGAAGGATTAAAAAATGAAGTTGCAAAGGATTATCTAAATCATTCCCAGCTGGAAGCTGCCACAGACAGCCAGTACGGAGACGGGGTCACCCAATATATTGGACATGCCATTGAGCTTTATTATGGGGTGACTGTAAATGGGAGTCATGAAAACAAGCTGGGGCTTGATTTCGCTTAGGTTCTGATATAGAATTTTATGAAAGAAAGTCGTCAGGGAGGCAGGAATGAGTGATTTTGAAAAAGAGAAAGCTTATTGTTTATGAAATCATGCACATGGAAAAAGCAGTGGCAAGCATTTCATTGACCGGAGATGCTAGGATTCTTGATGAAAGGTTTATGCCATATGATCTGTATCTGGAGGAAGATGAGGACAATGATATTGATACCAGAGTGAATAATCTGGACAATTTTTATCACTGGTGTGCATCACGTGTGTTATCTCTGGATAGAAAGTATGCAAAAGAAATATTGAATAGTATAGGTGTCTCACAGGCTGTAACAGATAAAGACCGTGCAAATATTTCCTTATCCTACCACTGTGTTTCACTTACCGATGTTTACTGGGTGAAAAAGCAGGAGGAAAAAATTACCTTTGCAGAGATCAATCTATATGATAATCCATTAAACGAAGCGATTGTGGAGATATCTTTGAGGGGGCATCAGATGACTGTGACAAATCATGAATTAGCGCCTGATTTATCGACAAAAGGATGCTTTCCAAAAGCCTGGATACGGAATGAACAGGGCTTCCGTCTGTTAAAGGATGGGGGAGAAGCAGTAGTTGAAAGAGAACTGCTGGCAAGTGAAATTTGCCAGTGCTTTGACGTTCCGCAGGTCAGATACCGGAAATACATGTATGGGAATGAGATTGTTTCGGAGAGCGATCTTATAACCTCCAAAAAATATTCTATGATTTCAAAGATAGCGTTTGAGATTTATGCCTGCAATCATGAACTGGATACACTTGAGGTTTGTAAAAAGCTGGATCCCATTACGTATTATGGTATGAATATTCTGGATTATCTCACAGGAAATACTGACCGTCATCCTGAGAACTGGGGATTCTTAATTGACAATGATACGAATGAGTATGTTTCTCTGTATCCGTTAATGGATTTTAACCAGTGTTTTTTGGCATATGATGATTTGGAGGGAGCAAATTGTCAGACAGTTCTTCCGCGGAAAATGACGCAGAGAGAAGCTGCTGTTGAGGCCGTGAAGCATATTGGATTAAGACAGATACGGGAAATGGATATGAGTAGATTCAGAAATATGAAAAAAGAGGCTGAAATGTTCAGCAGGAGGATTCTGGAGTTAAAGTCTGTGTGACACCTGCCAGGATTTTACTTAAATTTAGCAATTTCAGGCACGAGGATTTTATAATGGGCTGATACCATACATTTGTCAAAACAAATAAAGCAAGACAAATGGAGGAAAAAGTTATTATGAAAGCAAAGAAAATCAGCGCATTATTGTTAGCTGCAAGTATCCTGTCAACAGGTGTTATGATTCCGGGCACAGCGATGGCGGCAGAGACAACGGAGGAAGCCGCAGAGTCTACCGCACAGGCACCGAAGTACATTTTCCTGTTTATCGGAGACGGAATGAGCTATCCCCAGATCCAGACCACCAATTATTACTTGAGCGCTCTGGCAGATGACGGCGATGAGATCCTTACCAGCCAGAATAACCTGAATATGATGTCATTCCCTGTAGCAGGCTCTGCACAGACCTATGACAGCACATCCTTCTGTCCGGACTCCGCTTCCACAGCCACTTCGATTTCCACCGGACATAAAACCTACAGCGGAACCATTAACATGGATGAGAAGATGGAAACCCCTTACGAGACCATCGCGGAAAAATTAAAAGGTCAGTTAGGCTATAAGATTGGAATCCTTTCATCCGTAAACTTAAACCATGCTACCCCGGCTGCATTTTATGCTCATCAGGCATCCAGAAACAGCTATTATGAAATCGGTGAGGAAATGATCAACAGTGGTTTTGACTATTTTGCAGGCGGCGGTCTGAAAAAGGTAACCGGTGCAGAGGGAGACAAGCAGGACCTCTATGAACTGGCAGAGGAAGCCGGATATAAGGTAATCAAGACACAGGCGGAAGCAGAGGCTCTGACAGCAGAGGACGGCAAAGCCATCGTGATCGATGAAACTCTGGCAGACGATGATGCTATGAGCTATACCATGGATCTGGAAGAAGGAGAATGGGCACTTGCTGATTATGTGGAAAAGGGCATTGAGGTTCTTGATAACGACAATGGTTTTTTCATGATGGTGGAAGGCGGAAAGATTGACTGGGCATGTCATGCAAACGATGCTGCCGCAACCATTACCGATACGGTTGCGCTGGACGACGCAGTTGGAAAGGCAGTAGAATTTTATCAGGAACATCCGGATGAAACCCTGATCCTGGTAACAGGCGACCATGAAACCGGCGGTCTGACCATCGGCTTTGCAGGCACGGACTATGACACCTTCCTTACGAACCTGAGCAACCAGAAGATATCCTATGCAAAATTTGACTCCGATTATGTTTCTGCATATAAAGAAAACAAAACAGATTTTGATACTGTAATGAAGGATATCACAGAGCTGTTCGGCCTTCAGGCACCAGACGGAGAGGAGGCAGCGGCGAATCAGGCTGACAGCAAGGATCAGCACCCGGAGTCCGAGGACACAGGCTCCCTTGTTATGACAGACTATGAGTACGGCAAATTAAAAGCTGCTTATGACGAGACAATGGCACGCACAGGAGAAGAGGAGGAGTTCGGCCAGGAGGAATACCTTCTTTACGGAAGCTATGAGCCGCTCACAGTGACCATCACCCACATTCTCAATAATAAATCCGGCATCAACTTTGCTTCCTATGCACATACAGGAATTCCGGTTGAGGTATTTGCAATGGGTGCAGGACAGGAGCAGTTTGAGGGCTATTATGACAACACAGAAATCTACAGCAAGATGGCTGCCCTCACAGGAGTAAAATAATATGATCAGTCGGCTGAAAAAGAACTCTGTTTCTTTACTGGCGATTGTTTTGATTGCCATCCTCATGGTCCTGCCAACGGGCTATGAGGATGCTGTTATATATAAAGGAACAGACAGGGTACAGGCAAAGGTAATTTCTACGGATGAAAGTACAGTGAAAAGTTCGGGACTGATCCAGTCAGGTGAGCAGTATTGTGATGTGAAAATTTTAGGCGGGAAATTTAAGGGGCAGACCGCAAGAGCTGTCAATATGCTGAGCGGATCCCTGGAATCAGACAAGATTTTCCGGGAAGGGGATATTGCGCAGGTGGTGATCAGCTATAAAGACCAGGAGATACTTTCGGTGACCATGACGGACCATTACCGGATCGACAAAGAATTGATCCTTGCCGGAATGTTTGTGGTACTTCTGATCTTGTTTGCAGGTAGGACCGGGCTGCGTGCAGTGTACTCCTTTGTGATCACAGTCTTAGCAATCTGGAAGATCATGGTTCCGGCGTATCTGCGGGGTGTCAATCCTATATGGTGTGGGATTCTGATGACTGCCTTTTTGACGGTTCTGATCATATTTCTGGTATATGGGTGGGATAAAAAAACGCTTGCCGCCAGCAGCGGGGCCTTGGCGGGCGTGCTTGTGACCTGCGTGATGGGCTGCCTGTTCACAGATGCCTTCAAAATCCATGGTGCAGTCATGGCATATTCTGAGAGCCTTTTGTATGCAGGGTATCAGGATCTGAACCTGACAAAAATTTTTATGAGCGGCATCTTTATCGGTGCGTCCGGGGCCATGATGGATCTGTCTGTAGATATTACGTCAGCAGTCAATGAAGTGATTGAAAAGAAACCGGGAATCGGATGGAGGGAGGCCGCCCGCTCCGGGATGAATGTGGGAAGGGCTGCCATGGGGACCATGACCACCACGCTTCTACTGGCATATTCCGGCGGATATATCGCCCTTCTTATGACCTTTATGGCACAGGGAACGCCTATTGATAATATTTTAAACTATAAATATGTTTCCGCAGAGATCCTTGATACGGTGATCGGAAGCTTCGGACTTGTGACCGTGGCGCCCTTCACAGCCATCACAAGCGGATTTATGCTGACGCGAAAATATAAATAACGATTGGGAAGGGGCGTCGCCCTGCTAATTTAGATATAATTTAAATTAGCAAGTGCGACAGCCCCTTTTTAATGTGAACTTCCATGGTAATTAACTCTCGTTTGTATCAGAAAAGACAGTGAAAATGATAAAAATCCCTTGATTTCTGTGAATAAACGCGATTTTTCTTGAAAAATTGAGTAAATATGGTAGAATAAAAGAGAAGTAATTAACTCTCGAAAGGAGACTATCATGTATCTCGATTTTAAAGTAAAAATACCATCTGATTCAGCTGGGATAACTCGTAAAAAAATCAAGGGAACCACGTACATTTACTACGCATATGAGCATAATTACAGTTCAGAAAAAGGATACACTGTCCCTAAGAGTACATCGATTGGCAAGTGCACAGATGATGATCCGGAGCTGATGTATCCGAATACTAACTTTCTAAAATTTTTTCCGGCTGAGGAACTTCCGGAAACAAAAGGTGAAGCTCACAGGAGTGGGTGTCTCAGAGTTGGCACATATTTAGTGTTGCGCAGAATCATTTCAGAGTATCACTCTTAACTTCCTGTAAAATTAACTCTCGTCATGTCCAAACAAGAGGCTGTAAAAAATCTTGTGTCTTTGGAAAGTGAATCTTTCTGATAAGAAATAGATATGTAAGGTTTTGCTGTCG
>NZ_CAXSVO010000037.1:0-30192 GCF_964240875.1 Ruminococcus sp. 5_1_39BFAA
CCTTTTAAACGTATCGACAGACCGCATAAACAAAGTGATTGCAGCATGAAATAATAATTAAACTCCACGGATTAAGGCAATATATAACCGTGTGGGCAATCGCGCCAGTAAGAAAGGCTGTTCCATATTTATAGTAGTGATCGGTGACTTCAGGATTTACTTGTTCTGCAAAAATCTGTATTACAGAGGCAAGTTCGTATTCAAGAAGCGGTTCCAGATTTTGAGAAATAATTAACTGCATCATATTCTGATTCTTACGAAATGTTTTTGCTAATTCTTCCGTAATATCAGAAAGTAAAAGAGGTGATCTTGATTTCAGCCCCTCCATCATTTCCAGATAGCATCTTTTTATGCAAAAAAGAATGATATCATCTTTGGCGTCAAAGAAATTATAAAATGTCTGACGCGATAAATCAGCTTTCTGGCAGATATCTTTTACGGTAATCTTTGAATAGGGTTTTGTTTCCATCAGAGTAAGGAGCGCATTTACCAGCCATTCTCTGGAAGTTAAGGCTGTAGGATTGTTTCCTTCATACATTGACATAATCTCCATTTTGTACAAGTTAATTTCAAAGCATTGACATTGATTAAATCTGTTCGTATTATATAACGAACATTGACAGATGTCAAAGAAAAGGAGATGTTAATAATGGAGATGTTTTTGACTTTGTTAAGCGGTATTTGCTGGTGTATTGTATACGAAGAGTGTATCAGGCTTGCTCTGAAAGACAAAACATATGCGATGCCATTCTGGGCACTGGCCTTAAATATCACCTGGGAGGGAATTTATACGTATTATGACCTGCAGGCAGGGGGCGGTGTTCAGGGAATCGTAAATGTTTTATGGTTCTGCCTGGATGTAGTAATTCTTGAAACACCATGAGGCAGACAGCGATGCTCTGTTTTACCTGTGGACCATTCTTGGGATAGCAGCAATGTTCGTTGTACAATTAGCTTATGTGAAAGAATTCGGACTGGAAGGGCGTCTGTCCGCACAGTATTCTGCATTCGCGCAGAATCTGATCATGTCGATTGCGTTTATCCATATGCTTGTAAAGCGTGGGAATACAAAAGGGCAGAGTGTGCTGCTGGCAGTTGCCAAATGGATTGGGACTCTGGCACCCACGATCACAATGGGCATCATGTCTACAAATTATGTAGTGCTGGCATGTGGCTTGCTGTGTACTATATATGATCTCATTTACATTGCGCTTCTGTACAGAGCCAAAAAGAGCGAAAAATCGGAGTCAGTGCAATAAAGCTGTGGCAAATATTACAAAATATGTCACCATAATGCAATTGAAAAGTCTGGAAACGGTACTTATATAATACAAACGGATAAATGTATGAGATGCTATCACTGTAAAGAGAATTGTCCGAAACAGGCAATCGAATGAAAGAAAAAATTCCCGGCAGAATTGCTGCAGCAGTTCTGCCGGGAATTTTCTTTCAATTTCTGCGCTTTCCAGACAGCTTATCTTCTTTGTTCCGGCAGCGTTAATATTGCCGCGATTTTGGGGAGTAGAAGGCGTTTTGTGGGCTGGCCCGACTGCAGATTGCTCGTCGGCAGTTTTGACACTGCTGATGGTAATTTATGCAATGAAGCAGAAGCAAGTGCTTCCATTTATTCATGAATTGAATTTAAAATAGTATCAATGTTCTGTACAGAAAGGTTATAAGCCGATGAGAAAGGTTCTCTTGTAATGTTATATGATGAGAGAATATATAAAGCTTGTTTAAAGGCTTCTAATGCTTCAAGAGACCTTGCTGCTCCAAAATTATTAAATAGAAAAGCACCATAGTCATTCAATGCCGGTGCCTTATAAAAAGAAAGCATTTCAAAGTTATATTCACTGGCTTTCTGAAAAGCTGCAATGGATTTTTTGAAATGCTTTTCAGCTTCCGCATTATTTTTGATTAAGGCATAATAATTGGCAAAATCCTGATGTGTTTGAGCCGCCAGATGCGAATAGTATTCGGGGTCTAAGGACTCACGGATCCTTAAAGCCTCTTTAAATAAGGCTTCAGCGTCCTTCGATTTTTTGTTGTTTGTACTTAAGAGTAACGCAAGATTGTTTGCGGTTTGAGCAACATCAATTTCATATGTAAGAGGATTCTTTTTGGCGAGCTTTTTTCGGATGCCGAGGGCCTTTTTCAGCATGGTCCGGGCAGCTTCTTTATCGCATTTGCATAAAACTAAGCCGTAATTATTGTATACCATTGCAAGCTCGGGTAAAAATACGGATGAATTATATGCCGCTAACTTTTCCAGTATTTTAATTGCTGAATTAAATACAACCGTTGCTTTGCTGAGGTCATTTTGGCTGCTATAAAGATTGCCAAGGTTATTTTGAATGGTGCAGAGTTCTATTGAATAGTGTACAGGCGACATATCATAAAAGTCCATACATATTTTTTGCGCCTTTATGTAATAGTCCTCTGCTTCCGAATACCGGTAGGTACTATGAAGCAACGCACCTAAATTGCAATATATACCTAATAGCGCCTTAGGCTTCTGGTCAGAAGGCATGGCAGGATCATTTTCAATGATGGATATGGCTTTATGGTACAGAGCTTCTGCTTCTTGGGCCTGGGCAGGTTTATCGCTGAGCAAATAAGCAAGATTACTACAGCTATATGCATAAGTCAGGCTATCCTCTGCTGTATGCTGACTCTCTGAGCAGGCTTTTCTTAGAAAAACTTCCGCTTTTTCATGCTGATGGGTTTTGGTGTACAGGAGCCCCAAAATAGTATATAAGTCAATAGGATCTGCGTGATCAGACATGGATTGATCAGATAATAATTCCTCACCTAATTCAATGGCTGACGGATAATCCTTTTGATAGTCCAGAAATTTTATATAATCGATATAACAGGCGGGTTCTATATGGTATTTCCTTGATAGGGCTAAATTTGTTTCGAAATATTGAATTAACTCAGGTATTATTTTAGCGGGGATATCGGAAGTTTTTAATGTCTCGATAAGCAGCCTGTTTTCTGAAATATAACCGCGAATGCCGGTAATTCCATTTTCATATAATGATTCTGCTATACTTAATTCTTTTGTTCTGGATTCATCTCTTAATAGAATTATTGCTTCTTCAGAATTTCCCTGATTGATCAATTCACATGCTCTACGTTCTCTCCAGGTTAGCTGTCTGTCTTCATGAGACAACTTAGTCATGGTAGAGAATAGTGCTAGGATTTCTTTTTCACATCTGTAAAGTTCTTCTGATACCGTTTCTTTTTCCTGGCTGACATTAAGCCATTTGATATATAGTTCTGTACTTTTGGCTGATTTTATGTCTACGGATAAACGTGAAAATTCTTGTTCTAAAGATTTTTTACGGTTTAGCAATTCAGAAATATTCTTATTGTTTTTATATAAAGGAATACTTGTTAAATCCAAAATAGGCTGGTTGTCTACGGAAGCCTGACCATTTTGGAAGGAAATAAATCCATTAATTCGGGAATCGGAAATCAATTCTAATAAGATGTTCAGTTTTATCGAGGCGATTTCTGAAAAGTGACTGTAATAATGCTTTAACTCCTTGTTAAGTCTTTCCATAAAAGAAATAACACCAGGAGAGATAGAAGCGTCGTCCACTTTAAAAAAATATGGATATATAAGCGGTGTTTCTTTTTGTCTGAAATGAGACAGTGCAACTTCGTATTCTTCAAGAGTAAATTCACCTAAGTTTTTTCCAACCAGAATATAAAAATAATCAGATTCCCGGATCTTATTGTTATACATTTCCTGGGAGCCATATTTTTGAATTGCATTCGATAGATTCTCGCACAAAGTCAGTTCAAAATATATTCCCCGGTATATATAAATGTCATTTAAGTGTCCGATAAATGCCTTTAATTCCCGGCGCTCTGTTTCAAATTCAACAATGGATGATGCCAAAAAGAATTTAATAAATTTCATTTATATATCCTCGCTTTTAGTATGTATACAAAAAATTATACCACGATGATAAGGGGAATTCAATTGAGGTGTGGGAGGCTGCTGAAAAAACAAAGAAGTTTCATTTTTTCGATCCTTTAATTTCATATCCGCAGTTTAGTCAATAAACGATGAAACGAAAAGCCTGTGTTTTAATGATTATAGAAAATTTGAAGGAGGATAAAAAATATGTGGAATTACGGTTATGAAGAGGAAGGAGTTATGAATCTTAGAGATTCCGTAAAAGGAATTGTAAGAGGTCAGATTAGCAGCGGTTTGCTGATCGATCTGAAAATTGAAGAGGAAGATTTTGAGGACAGCAGGATCACGGTTCCGGCTTTCGGATATTGGGCGGGATGGGTTCCTGTTGGTACTGAGGTTATCTGTTCCATCAGAAAATGGGCAAAAGACTGTAAAAGGATGGAAGTCCGGGTAGACTCTGTGGCTTATGAAAGTGACACAGCGGTGGCTGCATAGTAAGGAATCGGATATTCAGAGAAGCATAAGGAGGAAATAATATGGAAGCAAATGGATATAACACCGTAAACCCGGATACCGGATCTATTACTTACAATGGTCCCAGTGAAATAACAAAAGGTAATCACAATAACATGCCCTCAAGAACAGATGCGTATCTGCCTACTGATGAAAGGGGACACATCCAGGCATCTTCCCTTGGAGGCAGTAACAGCAGAGATAATATAGCTCCGCAATCCCATGATCTCAATCAGGGCGGCTATAAGAGCATGGAAAATGGCGAACGGTCAGCGCTGAAGGATGGAGGCACAATTCAGTCAGAAAAGACAGCATTTGTGAGCAATCAGCCGGGAAACCGTCCGGATGCTTTTATGGTTAATGATACTGTTACATATGCGGATGGACAGACGCAAAGCGTCCACTTATCATTTTCTAATTTAACAAATGCAGAGCAGGAAAGTATGAATGCGGAATCTTCTGCTAAAGCGGGAGACATGTTCGATGCACAGCCAAACCCGGGAGATACGCTGAGAGCGTCTATGTCGACGGCGGAATACTCGGAATTAATGGAGGAAACCGACGCTGCCCTGCCTAATATCAGCGATGTATATCAGGAACATAGCGAGACAAGCTTTCAGGCGGAAAGCAATGTGGACTGGGACTTCGATACCGATATGGGAGATATCACGGATGCAGAGGTATCGGCTGCGGACTGGGATTTCGAAGCTTCGGCGGATGATCCTTCTGCAGAAGTCGGCGGGGGTGACGACGGCGCAGATGTTTCGGCCGATGATGATTAAGTAGGGAGAAATGATGCAGTACGAGATATCTTCAATGGGAGAAAATCCGCCGAATTGGCCCAGAACACAATACAGTGTCAAAGCGATAAGAAAGAAGGGAGGTGGTGTGATCGGCATTCCTGTATTACCGGTAAATGTTCTTGTAACCGGGACAACGGGATATGGAAAAACTACGTTTACAAAAGAGTTTGTCAGGTCGTCATTTTATTCTGAACCCCATATGTATGGAGTGTTTTTTCAGATAAAGCCGGATGATTTTACAGCGGAGTTTCTGCGCCCGCAGGATAAAGTCATTACCTTCAATCAGGACGTTTGCCAGGGCTGTAATTTGTTTAAATGGAACCTGGTAAAAGAGATCCGATCCTGTCCGAAAAGCAGATGGGAAACAGAGCTGGAAGCGCTTACTTCTATCCAGTTTTCAGACGCTCTCCGTGACCCGAGAAACCGTATCTGGGCGGACGGCGCAAAGGCCACATTCAAGGGATTTGTGAGGGTGATACTGTACAAATACAGAAACAACCCATCAAACAGCAAACTCATTACCGC
Source organism: Ruminococcus sp. 5_1_39BFAA (assembly GCF_964240875.1). Taxonomy (NCBI): domain Bacteria; kingdom Bacillati; phylum Bacillota; class Clostridia; order Eubacteriales; family Oscillospiraceae; genus Ruminococcus; species Ruminococcus sp. 5_1_39BFAA. Next base: position 5,773 of record NZ_CAXSVO010000037.1, read on the forward strand.
GATGAGAATGATGGACAGGAAAAAATTGCTGAAATTTCTTGCGGAATGCGATCAAAATCTCAGTATGCTGAAAGACAATTTTGAATTTGATCCGGCTCATTGTGAGGGCTATAGAATGCCGAAAAGGGGCAGTGATATTTTTTTCTTTCTTCAAAATGTGCTTGAGAAATTCGGCGGTACCTTTATGTCTGAGGACGGGGACGATACGATCTATGATTACATGAAGGGACGGTTCGGAGAACGGCTTTTTATCCTGCATGACCACAAAGCAAGGGCATCTTCAAAGCTGTTTGAAAGGTATTTTCTCAAATATATAGGCGATAATATGCTCTCTTTGTCGTCGGATTTTCATGGGAAAATGCTGTGGGTGCTTGATGAGATCGACAAGGTTGAGCATGAGTTTGGGCTTACGCAGGCTGTCACGCTTGGGCGTCAGTTCGGACTTCAGGTGCTTGTGTCAACGCAGTCCATTAATTCGCTGTATGCCATTGCGCCGGAGGAGCATGGGAAGGAGCTGATGGATGCGGCGCTTGCCGGATTTCCAATGACGGTTACCTTTCATCCGGGCGATCCATATACAATAGAAACCATGCAGAAGCTGTATGGAAAGACGACAAAACAGACGTTGACAATGCCGTTATCAAGGTATGATAAGCCTACGTTCACCACCGAATTACGGTATGTGGTGGAGGACAGCGATTTTGCCAGCCTTGATACAGGAGAATGCTATGTAAAATACCGTTCGGAGAAGCCGGAGCGTGTAAAGATACTTATTTAGAGGAGGAAAATTATGAATTACCTTATGTTTATTGACCGGATTGCACAGCATCATCCAATGACGGCTAAGGTTCAGTTTCTGGTATCCGGGAGCGACAGGAAGGTACGGAATACGGTACTTCAGGATGTGCTGGAAAAATGCAGGGGAGGCAATGAAAAGCTGGTCATTGTGGATGATACCGGAAGAAGAGATGTAACGGTTTATAATACCATCCGGTCATTTGGATACCAGATCAAAAACGGGATGGCGGGCAATTTTTGTCTGTATGATCCTTTTAAGATCACCACAGTGAATGGGATCAGCAAGATGCGCCAGTTGTTTTCTACACTGGGATACGATGAGAGACAGAAGGGAAAGCTGATCGCTTACCTGAATTTTATCCGTCATATGGAATACCTGGAGAATGGCAGTCATGAGGTGGAGCTGTCTCTTGAAAAGCTGGGGGAGTACAGCACGGTTATGGCTGTTGAAGAAAAGCTTCAGTATTTGGCGGGTGCAGGCATTATTGATGATAGGCAGCAGTTGGTGCTTTTATCAAAATATTCCGAGTGTTCTTCCGCGGCGGCAGATCTGGAAGACATGTTTTTTGTTTTGCTTCCATTTATCAGTGGGGAACGTGTCCGGTTTGATTCAGATCCCACCCAGGCAGTGCTTTTTCCAACCGGTGAATTAGGAGAGGATGAAACGATCCGAAGTCTGGTCATGCAGCTATTGCGTTTCGGGATGGAAGAAAGCAGAGGAAATAAAATAACGCTGCTTGTATTTGATAAAGGGTATGGAAACCGGAAATGTGTGTTTGATCTTCTGAAATCGCTTCCGTACCAGGTAAATGTGAATGTTTTTTCAGAGGATATTTTTACCTTGTGCGATTCGGAAGCGCTGGCTATGATCCTCAATCGTTTTACCGCAAGAATTTACAGCCGCCATCTTGCCATGAGCAGCGCCGAGGCAATAGAAAAAGTGTGCGGCGAGATCGATGTGGTAAAAAACTCCTACAACGTTACATATGACAGACGATGGCGTGCAAACAGCCCCTGGGATATGCTGTGGGGGAACAACAAAACGGAGGCATATACACAGACAGCACCGGTGCGGGAACCGCGTTACAGGAAGGAGATGATCATGGGCTTCCCGCCGGGAAGCGGCATTGTAGAATACCTGGGAAACACTTCCGTATTTTCTGTTTGATCAGGATGAATGACGGGGAAAGAAGGCGGATCATGAGGGAGGATGGAATCATAAAAATAATGCTGGTGTTGTTGGCAGATTTCTATTTGGCTTACTTTTCTTTAGGGACAGGGGCGGCAATTTTGCTTTGCTTTGGCATCATGTTTTACGCATGGATCGGTGAATACACAGCGTTATTTAAGGACAGGGCAATCGGACTGGAAGACCTGGATGAGTATGAAAGATCAAGGCTTTTGCGGGTTTATGAATGTCTCTCAGAGGATGTAAGAAGGGTGTCCGGAATCGAGATATCCGGTTTGAAATTACATGTGATTCCCTCTGATAATATCAATGCGTACGCATATGGATTTCAAAATATTGCGGTTACCCGCGCCGCATTAAATTCCTGTGATGATACAACACTTTGCTCTGTTTTGGGGCATGAAATTTCGCATATTTTAAATATGGATGCCGTATTGAGCAGAATGATATTTGCAAATGTGACATTGGTAATGATCAGTTTGATAGCAGGCTCATTTTTCAGTGTGGCTTTTTTATGGATCCTGTTCATAATGCTTTGTGCAATAGGATTCTGCGGAGGATTATTCAGTATGATCGTATTTCATGGGGTAAATAAGCTGGTAAAAGGGACGTATACGGTCATACAACGCGTGGTTTTGTTTATTTACCAGACAGCGATGGGACTGGTGAGCAGAGGGAATGAATTCAGGGCGGACAGATACAGTTGTCAGTTGGGATATGGACCGCAGCTTAGCTATTTTCTGACACGCTTTGCAGGGGACCAGGAGCCAAGGCTAAATTCCATAAATGAGATCCTTTACGCATCTCATCCGGCTGCCAGCAAGAGAATTATGCGGATCCAGCAGTATTGCCGTTCCCTGGAATAAACAAGTTTCAATAGAAACTTTCTGTAACCGTATTTGTATTCTTATATTTGAAACTTTCTGAAGGCTGTATGCTATAGGTACAAAAGAGAGGAGGCGGTGCCTAATGATTGTTTGAAAGAAAACCGTAAAGGGCTTTGGACCTGAAGCCAAAGATGTACTGGAAATATTTGATAACCGCAGCATAAATAAAAGGAGGAAAATGATATGGCAGATAACACATTAGTAGGAGCAGCAAATGCAGCAGAAAATGAATTCCCGGTGGAGATATTGAATAAGGCGAGCGGAGCGACTTACCCTGACGCATACGTGACAGCGGAGAACACTTTAGGTCAGATCATCGATGAGTATGGTTCTGATATTGGTATAACCAGAGGCAGCGTTGTCTTTGAAAACAAGAGAACCGGCGCTTCCACCAGTGACCGCAATGAAACGGTAAAAGGATTTGGACTTGAAGCCGGAGACGTATTGGCGGTATCTGATGACGGACGAGTTGCATAATGTACGAAAGCGAGGAATGCTGACATGACTTATTCATATATTCCTGTCGGCATTGGACTGGTTATCTGCGGTGTAATAATTGCCTTGCTGTTACATAAGAGGAAAAAAGCACCGCAGACCTCTAATTCTTCACAGACTTCTGTTCCCAGGCAGACTTCAACTGCCGCGCAGAAGGCTCCGCCTGCATTACCAGGCAGGAGAAGAAAAACAGGTTCAGCGACAATGCCGCAAAGACGAAGCTTTGCAGCCCCTAATCAGGCTGCACGAATGGCTAATAGCAGAGCTTCTGTACAGAATGGACCGCATGGTGTAAAACCGGAGCAGTTTCCATGGTGTCCTGTTTGCGGAAAGCATAATGAAACTGGCGCAAATCAGGTAATCTTCTGGTTTCCGGATGAAAAAATATATAAGTGTTCAGGAGGTCATAAAATGGCGGGAAACGGAAAATTGATCTGCTGACCAGAGAAAGGGGATGCGATATGGCAGATATTTTTAATGCGCTTAAATTGCCGGTATATCTGAAGCGATTCAGAGGAAAAAAAGTGATGATCATAGGCGGGGGAGCCGTAGGCTCCTACCTTGCCGAATTTCTTGCAAAAGAAGGCTTTGGGACAATCGCGGTCGTGGACTTTGATAAGTTTGAATATGAAAATGCTGCAAAGCACAGCGGTATTGTGAGAACGCCGGAGGATGTGGGAAAAAACAAGGCCGTTTGTGTGGCTGAGAGGATCCGGCCGCTTATGATCGAAGGAGGAATTTCCGTCGGCATTGATGGCGACATAGCATTTATGGGACCCGAGGCATATGCGGAATTTGATATTGTATGCCTTTGTGTTGACAATTATGCGGCGAAGCTGGTGGTGGATGAAAATATACGCCAGTTGCCGGACAATATACGGCCTGCAGTTATTATGTGCGGTACCTACGAGGAAACGGCGCAGAGCGTTATGATCGACGGAAAAGAATGCTGCCTGAGATGCCTGTTTGATGAAAAATGGCTGATAGATCCATCCGTGAGAACAAGCTGCAGCGGCCCCCAGTTGCGTGAAATCGACGGAAAGCAGGAGATTATCCGGACATCAGGACTTGCCAGTCAGGAAGCGGCACATCTTGCAGCGGAGCAATGCCGCAGCTTTGTGCTTGGCGTGGGAGATTCCATGAACAGAAGAATTACATACACGGCATATCCCAATCTTGAACTGAGCGTATCGCGTCCTATGAAGAAGAGAAATTGTCCCGGCTGCGGCACTTTGCCGGCTGCAGACGTGATCCGGATAAAAGGCAGTGTACTTGACCTGACATTACGGGATGCAATGTCACAGATCACGGATATTTTGCAGACCGATGATTTTGAGATCAGTACACATAGACTAAACTATAAAAATGTGGTGCACAGCGGATATATTGTTGACGATGTATGCCATTGCTGCGGCAGACCCATAAAAGTAATGAAGCATGAATGCCGGACATTTCTGGAGGATCTGGTCTGCGAAGCGTGTAAGGAGAAAATGCAGACACCGAGATATGATACAGCATTTGCAGCCGGTCATATTCTCAGGGCTTTTACACCGGATTGTCCCGATGAGATAAAAGACAGGACATTGTTTGACCTGGGATATCCTCTTGGAGCGCACATTGATGTGATCCAGAGAAATGGGGCACTGGATTTTCTTGATGATGACAAAATAACCGTTTCCACTGTTATCTGTGATGGGGATTCGGAAATGGTTTTGAAAATACATTCGCTGCACCATAGCGGTGCTGAAAAAAAGGAGGATCAGCTATGAGTTATACAGCCACATACATCGATGCCAATGGACGGGCTCAGACAATTGAAATTAGTGAAAATGATTCGAAAGAAGCGCTCCGCAATCATATCCGTGCGCTGGAAAAGAAATACGATCCAAAGTATGTTACGGTGGAGCGTGTAAAGGCGGATGCCGGAGAGCTGGCGCATTTGAAGATTGGAGTGAAAAATGTGCGGACTCATTATCTTACATCAAGCTCAGATTCAAAGCCTAAAGAAACGGATTCCATGACAGCAGATGTGATCGTCTATATGGGATATCCGTTCAAATCTGTAGATGCAAGGTATCCTGAAAATCATTATCTTGCCTCTCCTAATGTTTTCCGGAGCGGTCGGGCATGTATTGATACATGGGAACCCGGAACCAGCAGCCTTATCACGGTAGCGGACAAGCTGCTGAATGATATGATTCATAATCCGGCAGTGACTCGTTATGATTCAGAGGCAAATTCTTATATGGATAAATGGCATAAAGAAGGGGTTGCCAAAGGAGCGTTTCCCACAATGAACCCGAAGCTTCTTTACGCAGCCGCGCCGCTTCCCAGAAGGAGACCGCATGAAGTAGTGAGCACTCCATTGCCATCCAGACGCCGCTAATGCCAGAAAGGAGATTTTATGAACATAGATTATGTGGTTTTTAATAGGAGAGAAGAGGAGGCTGGTTCTCCGCCGCCTCTTCCAAGAAAGCATACCCGGAGAATACGAAGCTTTCCGGTCTTAACCACGAAAGAGATCGAAAGCATTATCCGAAAGAACTGCGGCAGCATCGAGGCTGCAGAATGCCATGGCAAGGGAAAAAACAGAGTATATATCCTGCCGGAAGCATTCAATGAATATAAGACCATGGTGTCATACGGAAGACGGAGTCCTGTGAATTGCAGGGAACAGAAATATATAGGGCTTGGACACATTTTTTCAGATGGTTTTGGAGGAACGCATATCGTTGTTGTTCATTTTATTGAAATTCCAACCATGAACCGCTCAAGTGTATCGGCCGGTAATCTTGGTCCAAACGGAGAGGCTAACCCGGGGCTGGATTTCCTTGAGTATTACAGAAATGAGTTCATCGAGCACGAAAGCAGCTATAATACGGACGCATTCGGGGCAGTTGTGGATCCTTTCCAGGAATATGGCGCCAGTGAATTTGTTCTTGAAGGGCATACGCATCCGGATCTGGGCGCGTTCTGGAGCGGAACGGACAGGGAAAGCGGAGCAGCCCGCGCAGCAAAGGTTCCCATATGTATTTTTGTGTGCGATCCGGTCCGGCAGGAAATGCTGGGTGCGATCGGCAAAAATTTTGAGCAGGCAAAGGTGATTCTTTTCGACCGTATAAATACCGAAGAGAAGATGTCTTTGACGGATAAGATCGTAAAATTGACAAACGATTGTATTCGTTTGCATGGCCTTTCCGGAAATGTGAAGAGTTATGAAGGATGGGATGGAAAGGTAAGGATCAGGATTAATTTGATCGTTCCAAAAGATGCAAGGGGCAGTGGGATGTGATATAATGTGAATACTTAATTAGTGGGAGCACTTATACAGAGAGGTAGAACAATGTTTCGTGTTATAAAAAACAAGGTAAAAAATGTGAAAGCATACCGGTTAGGCGATGAAAATCCGGTTATAGACCAGATGATAGCAGAAGGGAAAATCAGAGCATTGGAAAATGGACAATATGAGATTTTTTCCCAGGAGGTTTTAAAGTCAGGAGCTGAGCATGGGGAGCTTGCATCAGCAGGCGATTATGTTAAGCTCGACAGCACGGGTAACCCTTATCCAAATGACATCTCCTTTTTTGCAGCAAATCACAGACATATATCAGGTGATGATTATGAACAGATTCCAAAGCCTATTCTGGCATGGAGCGCAGAGGAGCCGATGTGTGAAGAAATCCGTTTTTTGGTTCGGGAAAAGGGTCTGGTATTGGACCCTGAGGATCCGGAGCATTATTATACAGCGCCGCTGTGTAGAACGATAGAGGCTGCGGATATACATGCCGTGCTTATCTTCTATAGTATTTTGTATGGCGATGATGGGGATATTAAGGATATTTCGTATAATCTGGTGGAAAGGAAAGAGTTTGAGAAGGATTACAGCATAATGGATGCTCTGTGACGGAGAATTACGTTTATGGACAAGACATACCATCCGGACGATATGGAACTGCTGGATATTGCCGCTAAGGAATTCTGTCAGTGGCGGACTGTGCGATATTTTACCATTCTGAAAAACTGTCTTTACAGGAAATAGACGCTGCTGATGCTCGGAGATATACGCATTGGAAACAAATTATACGAGGAGATATATATATGAAAGGGATGAATTTGGTTGCGGTTGAGAAGATGGATGTTTTAATGGAAGATTATTCAAAAATCGTCGGGCTGATTCACAGCGTTGCAGGCGATATGGACAGGCTGATCGAAGCTAGAAATACATGGGAGGTTTTCTTCGCAGAGTATAATGAGGACCCCAGGGAAATTCCGATGATCCCGGAAGTGGTCAATTGGATTAAACAATCTCTTGCTGCGGGAATCCCATGGTTTTATTTCATGAGAACTGCTCCGAATTCTATGGGATTGCGGACATTTATGGTCACCTGCTGCGGAGATCCGGACCCGGAGGATGATACCCGCTATCTGTTTGATAAAAACAGGGTAATGGAGTTTGTCAATAAAAACATGGAAAATCTGGAGAGCTTCACGGAGGAGTATGGCATTCCCGAAGCGGTCAGCCTCGCCGCAGCAGAGGATATAATGGCGGTCGTTATGGAAATGCTTTCCGGTACGTTTGACGCAGAACCGTCGGAAGAGGCAAAAGACAGGGATAAAATGATGGGTGAAGCGTTATATCGTCTGTCCGAACTGGAAAAGCTGTATGGACTTAATCCTAAAGTAAGGGAATACTTCAGCGATGGCAGGCTGTACTATTCTTATTTGACAGGCGGCGGATATATGGGTTCCATCGATACGATCAATTACGATAAGAGATATGCAGAGATCGTGAGGAAATTTGAGGAGGAAACCTCCTTTTTGGTCTATCATGTAATAGAGCATGAAGATACGATTTCGCTTTTGTTTGTCAGCGATGATTATTCCCAATGGCAGGAAGAACGTCCGTCATCAACCGGAGTGCTGGCGCAGGTGGTGAATGTTGAACGTTATGAAAATAAGTGCGGATTCATAAAACTTGATGTAATCCAGGGCGCTTTAAGAAGAAGGGATAACAGGGTTTACCCAAATCTTAAGGACGGCGTGCAGAACGAAATGGAGCTGTCGGATGTGGGATGCGAGATGGTGGAGAGACTGGAAATCCTTGAAAATGCAGGAATGATGACAGATCTGGACGTTGTTAAAATATATATGAGGGAGCATGAGATGTGCTATAGCGAGCTTCTTTCTGTCCTGGGAATGGAGACATGTGTGGTAGACCGTTTATCTGCCGATTCCGAATATGAATACTATGCGAAATGCGTTTCGGAACAGCTTGACCAGCAGATCTATTTCCTTATGGTGGCACGGGACGGCACGTTAGCATTTTTATATATATCGGACGATCCGGAAGAATGGGAAATGGAAAAGCTGGATTTGGCTGAATACAGACCGAAAGCGATTGTTGTTGATACAGATGAAATGACAGCATCTATAGAAAGGATCCGATACAGTATGGTTAATGGAGGACCGTTGTGTAATCTGTGATATGGGTCTGCGGGTGATTCAAAAATAAAAAGGGGCAGATGTGACTTATGTGAGTTACACCTGCCCCTCCTGTTTAGGAATGGCTATTTCCAGGCTGCGGATCGGACAGCCAGGCTGTTGTAATGATCTCACTGGTATACTCGATATTCAGCTTATCAATAGAGGTAAAGTCTTTTGGAATATAATCATAATAGCTGACATATTTTCTGTCGCCGTCTATATCTATATAATTTGGAACTCTTTCGGCAGCATAACGCTCCCAGTCAGATCCGGATGCTTTTTCGGCAATTTTACATAATTCTTCGGAAAGCGTCTGCAATTCTTTTAAGCCGCAAATACAGCCGTGAAGCCTGGCGATATATAATTGATGTTTGGGATTTCCGGCATTCATATAATTGATGACCTGGTCCGGTGATGCCTTTTTCCAGCCTCTTGCGATTGCCCATCTTAGCCAGCGTGAGTGTTCGTAGCAAAGCAATGCTTCTTTATTTGCTGCGCTGCGTGCCGGGTCGGCAAGTGAATCCTGGAATTTTTCAGACATTATCTGAAAGTTTTCTGCCTGCGCGTAGGCAGAGTCAGAATATTCTTCATACGGAAGGATATGATCGTTTCCGCTGTATGCTGTTTGAAATAACCGATAAGGCATTGACAGGGCAACCGCCATTGAGGAATCACGATTATAGCTGCGTGAGAAATAGTCCTTCAGGTATAGGATCTTGGTTTCAAAGCTGTCGGAGGGCTTTGCGCCGCAGTATTGCAGATGCGTAGATTCCGCAACCTTTTCCAGGTATCCGCCGTCGATCTGCTCCCATGAATATCGGTCACATAAAGTTCCAAATGGGATTAAATTATAATTGTTGTACCACAGATCCCCGCAGTCTACCTTTTGAACGACCATGTTTTTGGACAAATGGGCGATATTTGAGTCCTTACAATAAAAACTGATCATGGGAAGCGCTTTGTCTTGCGGCTTTTTCCCGGTTTCAATAAGATTTCGGATGCTACATTCTCTGATCTTTATTCCGTAATTTAGGTTTTCGATGTCATCGCCGATATTTACAACATAGTAATTGTAAGTGTTGGCGGTTTCGTTCAGCTCATTGAGTATTCCGGATACGTTGGGCGAGTAAACAGAATCAACTGCTTCAAGCTTATTTAAGGGAAGGACACTTGAGGTTAATTTTGAATCCGGCAATTCGCCGAACATATCCGGGCAATTAAAATGAAGCGAGGATTCAATTTCCTTTGCGTCAGGCGAGATCAGATTAATTGCAAGTGTAATCCCGGAATAGTGAAAGCATCCTAACCAGAATGCCTCCCGGATAAGCCAGCATGTGAGTTCCGTATTTCCATGGCTGATAATCGTGAAGTTGATGGTAACGGGTTTGCTCTTTAACTGAATGGCTGACAAATGTTCGATCTGTTTAAAAAGCGGATATTGGTTCAGCAAATATTGTGCAGCCCATTTATTGTCGTCAATGGTAAAAACACGTACAGTAAAATCGCCCAGCCTTTTTAGGGCAGTGTCTATCAGCGGGGAATATTTGTCCTCAGATACTCTGATATATATGGTTGTTTTGCTCCAGCGGGAGGAAGCGTTGGCGCTGTCTGTCCGGAACGGATCTTTTTCCAAAGAAGAGATTTTATCCAGTATAAATAATAAGTCCTGGAAGTTTTTTTCCTGAGAGGTATGGACTAAAAGATAGCGGCAGTCCTCGTTCGGTTTGATGGAGCCGATCAGCTCCTGCCGGGAGGAAGCATCGATGATCATTCTCATTCGGATGTCTTCATCCTGCATTTCTTCCGGAATAGATTTCAGAAATTCCTCGGAATACTCATTTCTGGAATTAAGAATGATTCGTGCAGTGCCGTGGGTGTTGGCAATCGGGCGGAGCAGAGATACAGGCGCCGGTTCCCCGTTTTCCCTCCGCAGGCGGTCAAGCGCATCGGAATAGCCACATTTAATTGCATTGAGCAGCAATTTTTTGCAGTTTAGCTTACTGTCGTAGGTATAACCATGATCGAGGCAGCAGACTGCCAGATAATAATATGCTTCTCCACGATCAGGTTTATCCGCCATGTTTTTCAGGATGATCTGCGAACATAAATCCCCGGCTGATTGATAGTCCTTTTGTTTAAAAAGCAGATCCCGCGCCTCATCCAGCATATGGGCGGCAGCTTTTTGTTCGGACTCTATATGGGAGGCGATCCATTCCTTGCTGCTGTAACCGGAATGGCTCCTTCTTCTTTGCGAAGGGACGATGAAAAAGGATAAGTCCGCAGCGTCATTTTCGGAATAAAGCCAGCAATGCCATGTTGCCGCTATTGCAGTAAGACAAGTGATCTGCGAATAAAAATCGACCTCTATAAGGTCCTCTTTGAAAGCTTTCAGTACAGGATCTTTGCCGAAAAGCTCTATTAAGTGAATCACATCTTTTTTGTATTGTTCTGTAAAGTCCTGCGGAAATAGTTCAAATAAAGACCGCAGGTTCTCTTTTAATTCCTGAATAAAAGGAAATGTATCAAAATCCCATTTCCCTGCTTTGCCATCCCTTAAGATATGCTTTTTAACGGTTTCATACTGGGCTTGTCCGAAGTTGTCGTTGAAATGTGTGAAATACCGGCTGAACTGGGTTTTTTCTTTGTCTGTAATATCGGTTCCGTCAGACATCCGGCGGTATCTTTCAGGAATCAGCATTCGCACGATCACTTTCTGCATTTCTTCACCTTCACCGGGGTGAAGATATTTTTGAATCGCTTCCGGTGATTTTTTCTTCATGGCATTCTTCAGCGGAATGCAAAATGTTTTTCGGGGGAAAAGCATGGTCCAGGTTATTTTGGGAGAACCGGACAAATAATTTTTATCCATTATGAACATGACTATATTTCTCCTTCCTGATCTTGGGGTAAGGGTGAATCTCGTTTTATTATACTTTGGGGAATCGTAAAAAGCAACAGAAAGCCGGACAATGGGATATGCGGACCTTCGCTGGATGTCTGAGGCATCCGGATTGCCGGTGGGGCGAAACGCCTGAATAAGAAGTATGGCGGTCGATTTGAAAAGAATAGTTTCATAGGAAATTTCAGGCTTTAAGGTTCCGTTTCGTGATGAAACGAAAATGCTATGGGAGAATGTGTATAGCAGGAAATGATTTACCAAGGAAAAGGAGGAAATGTCTATGTTAAAGGCAAAAGCACTTTGCGCTGTACAAGAGAATGCAATTCCTGAACAGAAACCGCTTGTTCCAATGGGCTTGGAACAGAATCGTATTAACCGACTGATAGGAAAAAAACAGAATATCGTCATCGATTCGTTTGGGGATGAGAATGCCGTTAAGGAGTGGATTACCAGCCTTGCGGTCGAACTTGTAAAAAATGATGAGCTTATGAAAGAATTTATTTTAAAGCTCCGGCAGCAGTACACGAATAAAATGAAGGAATTTAGTTTTTCGCTCGCCGCATTTGACAGTGAAAGCAGGAAAACGATCCGTCACCTTTTCCGGGACGAAATGTGCGGAATCGTGGATTCTGTTGAGGCGCCTGAGGACAGTGACAGAATCTGCGGCAATCTGGTATTTTCAGCGGAAGCACAGAATTTTCTGGCCGGACAGTATATGGAAATTGGCGTTTATGAGCTGATCAGGGAAGCATTGGAGGAGTTGGCAGTTCAGCATAAGGCAACGTATAAGCTTTATCGCAACGTCAAAGTATCGACGAAAGAAGGGGTGATTAAAAATGAATTTGATATTGTAATTGAGTGGAACGGCATAGCGTATGTGGTGGAAGTAAAATCCGGAAAGCAGTTTAATGCCTGGGGCAGCCTTCTTGAGATTGGGAAGGAATATGGAATTATTCCTGACCGGCTTCTTCTTGTAGATTCCTATCTTCCGAATGAAAGGGCTAACCGGATTGAAAGTTTTTGCAGATACTATGTCTGCAATCTGAAAAATGGAAGCCTGAAGCAAAAGGTGATTCAGATGATCCGTAATGATCTGTAAAAAGGACAGGAGAAAATCAGAATGAAAAAGACAGGAAGATATAATGATCCTCTTAACTATTGCAATATGGAGGAAGACTTCGGTTTCAGCCATGAAAAAGTTCCGTCAGACGCAGTATACGCGGTAAAGGAAAAGGAGGAAATATATGCAACGGTTCTGCCGTACAATGGAAGACCGGCTGAAGAACTGGCATTGCTGTTCGATGATGTGGATTTTGCAGTTATTGAAGAAATCGGTCGGAGCAAATATTTAAGCTCACTGCAGGTTTATCAGTACATTACACTTCGGGGAATGACTGTAAAGAGAAAAGGCATCCGCAGAAGGCTGGACAAGCTTATGAGGCTGCGTGTGATAAAGGAATATGAGATAACGCTTGACGGGGCAGCCAGAAGTATCCGTTTTTATGAACTGGACTTCAAGGGAGTCCGATTGGCAATGCAGCGCGGCGTAGAATTTCATAAGGGCAACAGCTATATGAGCGAGCGCAGAAAAAAGGAACTTGGAGTATGTGAGACAGTAGAGAATGTGAAACGCATTCTTGTGGGAAACATGATTATACTGGGGCTTTTGATGAATAACGCCCATATGGAGCGGTTCGGAATCATGGAGACTATGCGGCCGGTCCAGGAAGCACCGATTACAAATGGTTGTATTATCCGTACCGCTGCTAATGTTCAGATTGATGAAGATTCGGTTCTTCTTTATGAGGTAGTCAGATCCACACCACATGCCTTACGCAAACTGGCGGACAAAGTGCGGCGTTATTATACGCTGATCAACAGCGAAAGCTATGTAAGAGAAAACTTTTACGGGCATAAAACATTGCCTCAATTGGTACTCTGCGGAGAAAGCTATGAGCATAACTGCAAGATTGATTCTTATCTTCGCAGCAAAGGGTTGTGGAGTGTCAGGGACAGTATCCTTTATACAGAAGACCTGTATTACGTCCGGTCCACTTTGCAGACTTTGTATGAACTGGATGAAAATGGAAACCGCCGCTGGTACAGTCTGCCCTCGAAAGATAATGAGCTTAAAGAGAAAAGTGCCTGATATACGGCGATTGAAAGTGGATATGAATGGAAATCGAAACCACTTAACAAATGCACCAATATAGTGTATACTGACAAAGCGGTAATGATTAGCAGAAAGTGCAAAGTCATGAACCGCTTTTTGGCTTTTGGTATATTGTGTTGAATTATGATATAAGAAGAAAATCCGCAGGAGGTGAGATTATGAAGAGAGAAAAAACAGCATGTCATTGCAAGAATGTAACATATGGAATGATTGAAGATGCCATTAAACAGGGAGCCAAGTCCTACGAAGAAGTGGAAAAACAGCTTCGTTTTGGTACCGGATGCGGAAAATGCAAGGAATTTATAAGCTTTCTTGTAAAAGATATTTTGGATGAGATGAAAAGTATGGTATGATATTAAAATAAACGGAAGGAGCACACAATATGGAAAAATTAGTAAACATTGCGCCGCTGGCAGACAAGGAATTAAAATTGCAGGACGTAGCAGATTATCTGGAAGAACTGAAGGATGCATTGGTTGATATTATTGATGAATATGAAGCTGAGGATGCGGACAGCGAAAAGATGGATACACTGACAGAGGCATTGGATGCTTTGGAAGATGCTTTCGATGCGATTAACGAAGTGGTGGTGGACTAGAAAAATGGCGATTGAACGGGTTAAGGAATACTTTAGTCAGTATGGAATGGAAGAAAAAGTTCTGGAATTTCCGGTTTCCAGTGCAACGGTAGAGCTGGCAGCAGAGGCTTTACATACAGAACCGAAAAGAATTGCAAAATCTCTTTCTTTTATGGTTGGAGATAAAGCAATCCTGGTGGTGGCAGCAGGCGATGCAAAGGTAGATAACCATAAATATAAAGAACAGTTTGGCAAAAAGGCAAAAATGCTTACGGCAGAGCAGGTGGAGAAACTAATTGGTCATAAAGTAGGCGGCGTATGTCCGTTTGCCGTCAATGAAGGCGTAGAAGTATATCTGGATGAATCACTGAAGCGTTTTGAAACAGTATTTCCCGCTTGCGGAAGCAGCAACAGTGCAATTGAACTGACGATTCCGGATCTGGAAAAATATGCTTGTAATATTGTTTCATGGGTTGATGTATGTAAGGATTGGAAAGTTTAACAATTTAAACACATTTTTCCCACAAAGTAAACACAAATTTTCCCTATACTCTGAACCATAAACAGGTTAAAGAAAACAAAGGTTCTAAGGGAGGGACTTTATAATGAGTGATAAAAATCAGCAGAAGAAAAATCAAATGAAAAATATTGTAAAGAAAGGCGCGGGAGTCGGCCTTTGCCTGGTATTGGCAGGAGGCGTTGCAATGAACGCATTTGAAGGCTCTTATAGATGGAATCAGCTTCAAAGCGTACAGGCTGCCGACAATACCGTTGCCCTTATGAAATCTGAAAAGACAGCGGCTGGGGATGATACGGAAAGAGCAAAGGGAAGCCTGGATGTTTCCGATATCGTGGAACAGGCAATGCCATCCGTTGTTTCTATCAGTACAAAATCCGTCCAGGAGGTTCAGGATTACTTCGGGGTATTCAGACAGTACGGATACGCACCGGAGGAAAGAGAAGTGGAAGGCAGCGGTTCCGGTATCATTATCGGTAAAAATGATAACGAGCTTTTGGTTGTAACCAATTATCATGTTGTGGAGGACGCAACGACCTTATCTGTGGGATTCATTGACGGAAGCGCCTATGAGGCAAAGGTAAAAGGTTATGACAGCAGCAAGGACCTTGCAGTGGTAGCTGTTGCACGGGAGGACATTTCCAAGGATACTCTGGCAGAAATCTCCATTGCAACGATCGGCAGTTCCGATGACTTGAAGGTTGGCGAGCAGGTTATCGCCATCGGCAATGCGCTGGGCTATGGACAGTCTGTTACCACAGGTATTGTAAGTGCAAAGAACCGCAGAGCAGATTCCGATTATGTACAGAGCTATGACAGTAATGACAGTGACAGCAACGAGAACGGGATCAATCTGATCCAGACAGACGCTGCAATCAACCCTGGAAACAGCGGCGGAGCCCTTCTGAATATGAACGGTGAGGTTGTAGGTATTAACTCTGCAAAGCTCGCTTCTACTGAGGTAGAGGGTATCGGTTACGCCATTGCAATTTCTAATGTGTCAGATATTCTGGAAGACCTGATGAATCAGACAACAAGAGAAAAGGTTGAGGATGGAAACCACGGCATGATCGGTATCTCAGGAAGTACGGTCAGTCAGGAGGGTTATCAGATTTATGGAATCCCGCAGGGTGTCTTTGTGGCAGAAGTTACAGAAGGCGGCGGAGCAGAAAAAGCTGGTATCCAGAAAAATTCTGTTATCACAAAGTTTGACGGAAGAACAGTTACTACCATTAATGAGCTTCTGGAACGCCTTGAATACTACGCACCGGGAGAAGAGGTTGAGGTGACCGTTCAGGTTCCGGAGGGAAACGGCTATAAAGAAGAAGTGGTTACCGTAACACTTGGAGAGGATACAAGTGCTAAGGATGATCAGGAAAACAAAGATACCGAGAATGACGGAGACGATCAGGACAGTAGCTCAGAGGATTCCACAGACAATCTGTTTAAGGATTGGATTGAAGAGAGAACTCCTGAAAACGGAATTGAAGAAAATGAGGATTCCGCTAATTCTGGAAATGGATTTGAAGATTGGCAGTAATTGAATAGGATATTCGGAAGGTTCACCTGTTAGATGCGGGTGAGCCTTTTTTTGCTGTCAAATATGTAAAAGGAAGCGTGACGGAGATTACTTTTTGTGTAATCGTTGAAATAGAGCGGCAGGCATGGTATAGTGAAGATTGTGTTGGAAAATGTTGATAGAAAGGAAGCAGTAATGAAGAATAAAGTATCTCTGATCTTCGATATAGATGATACCCTTTATAGCCAGATGCTTCCCCTTCTGAGTGCCTGTGAAGATAGCCTTGGAAAAAAGCTTGAGGATCCGGAGCGATTTTACCGAATTTTCTGCAAAAGAAGCGGAGAAATGTTTCTGTTCAGCGAGAGCGGACAGGTGACAATAGAGCAGTCCAGGATTTACAGGATCATGAATACCATGAAGGATATGGAGATTCCATATACGGAAGAGATGGCGCGGGATTTTCAAAGACGATATCAGGAGAATCAGTCCCATTTAAAAGTTTCGGATACATTGTCCGCAATACTGGACAAATGCAGAAAAGAAGAGGTTTTTCTGGGAATCATTACAAATGGGCCGTTAAACCATCAGATGAGCAAATATCATAATATGGAGCTGAAAAGATGGTTTCCACAGGATTACGTTCTGGTTTCGGCAGGCGTGGGATTTGCAAAGCCGGATGAGAGGATTTTCCGGCTGGCTGAGAAGCGCATGGGACTTGAAAGAGAAAACACCTATATGATAGGAGATTCCTATGAAAATGATATTCTGGGTGCTATGAATGCAGGCTGGAAAACGATCTGGATGAATCATCATAGGTATCCGGTTCCAGAAGGAGTGAAAGAGCCGGATCATATCGCTTACACAGAGGAAGAACTTGGGGACATTATTAGTAGGATTACACAATAAGGAGGAAATGCTAGGGGCATACCATGATGCCCAGAAACACGGGCAAAAAGGAGGAAATATGATTAGATTTGAGTGTGATTATGCGGAGGGAGCACATCCGCAGATAATGCAGGCAATGATGGAGACAAATATGGAGCAGAATCCGGGTTATTCCACGGATGAACACTGTCAGCGGGCAAGAGAATATATCCGCCGCGCGTGCCAGGCACCGGATGCTGCGGTGGAATTTTTGGTAGGAGGAACCCAGGCAAATGTGACGGTGATCTCAGCCTGTCTGAAGCCTTATCAGGGGGCTTTGTGCGCAGCCAGCGGACATATCAATGTGCATGAGACAGGCGCAATGGAAGCATACGGCTACAAGGCGCTTACCCTGGAAAGTCCGGACGGAAAAATAACAGCGGAACAGGTGGAAAAAGCATGGGAGGATCATATCCACAATGCAAGCCACGAGCATATGGTACAGCCTGGCATGGTATATATTTCCTGGCCTACGGAATGCGGTACCCTTTATTCCAAAAAGGAGCTGACAGCGATCAGCCAGGTGTGCAGAAAAATTGGCCTGAAGCTTTTTGTGGATGGTGCGCGCTGCGGATATGGACTGGCGGCTCCGGGAAATGATGTGACCCTCAAAGACCTTGCAGAGCTGACGGATGTATTTTATATTGGAGGAACAAAAGTAGGGGCGCTTTTCGGGGAAGCGGTGGTGATCACAAATCTTGAGATCCAGAAGGATTTCCGCTATTACATTAAGCAGCATGGCGGAATGCTGGCAAAGGGAAGGCTTCTGGGAATTCAGTTTGAGACTCTTTTTAAGGAAAACCTTTACGGTCAGATCGCGCAGCATGCCATTGATCTGGCTATGCAGATCCGGGAAGCTTTTGTAAAATGCGGGGTTCCGTTTCTTTTTGATTCCGTTACGAACCAGCAGTTCCCCATTCTGACAGCAGAGCAGAAGGAGGAATTCGAGAAAAAATATGCTTTTGAGCTGTGGGAAGAGGTGGATAAGGAGCATTTTGCAGTACGTTTCTGTACAAGCTGGGCAACAAGGGAAGAAAATGTAAAAGCGCTGACAGAAGATATCATACGTATTTGCGGATAGGCACCAGCATGGGAATGTCTGTCGGCAGAGCCGGAAGCGGTAATATGCTGATGAGGTTTATGTTTATGTGCGTGAACTCTCCGTGCGTGAACTCTCTGCGCGTGTGTCCTCTGGAAAAGAAAGGCGTATATTCAGGCTTCCGCCCTCATAGGATGCAAAAATCTGACCGTGAAGCTGCTCTGTGAGGGCGCGGGCGATGGACAGACCCAGCCCGGTGGATTTTGATGCTGACTCTACCGTGTAGTAGCGGTCAAAGAGCCTTCCGACTTGAGTAGGATCCAGTCGGGAGGCTTTATTTGAGAAAAGGATATTTCCGTTTTCATGCAGGCTGATATGCAGGTCTCCGTCACTGTATTTGATAGCGTTGCTGATGATATTGGCGAAAATGCGGGAAAGGACAGCCGGGTCCAGAAAGCGGACGATTTTTTTCTCAGGAATGGAAATATCCGGGGTAATACCGCAGCCTTTCAGAGAGGCGTAGTATGCGGCAATGCTTTCCTCCAGAGCGCTGTTGAGGATAACATCACAGAAAGAGGAGCAGCCTTTTACGCCGGAGGAGGCAAGCACCGTATACCGGAAAAGCTCTTCTGTAAGCTGCTTCATGTTATGGATACGGTCTTCGATGATCTCCAGATAGCGGGCAGCCGCGGGGGATTTTTCCTCCTGCTCAAGAAGGTCCAGGTAGCCGCAGATGGCTGTGAGAGGCGTGCGCAGGTCATGGGAAATGTTTGTGACAGCCTCTTTCAGCTCCAGGTCACCCTGCTGGAAACGGCGGCGTTCCCGGCGGAGATGACGGAGCTGTTCATTTATGCTTTCCGCAAGCTCACGCATATAGGGATCTCTTGCGGAAATATCGATCAGGGTATTGGTGTCCATGGAAAGCCGTTCTGCGAATTCGTCACGGATCTCCCGGGTGGATTTGCGCAGAAGATGTATTTTTATCAGTAAAAAAATAACAATAACAGCCAAAATGCCGATGATAGTCCATAAAATATTGTTCATATTATCACCATAAACACCTTATTTGAGATTTCACTATTCTATTTCAGATCTTTTCGCTCAAAGAGCGTGATCCCGATATAGGTAATAAAAAGAGATAACACCAGAGAATATAAAATCATAAAGCCTTCATTTCTCATTTCCTGATGGGAAATCAGAATGGCCTGTCCTGTAGGCAGGAATTCTTCTGCAAATTCAAAAAGCTTGCGTTGGGTTCCGCTTACATAGTTGGGATTCATCTGTGGTTCACTCAGTTCTACCTGCCCTTCAATGGTGACAGACAGCGCCGTCTTATAGGATTCCGGCTCGGCAAGTCTGTTCTCTATATAGCTTCCCAGAAAAAGCAGCCCGAAAAAAGCAAGGATCACAATAACTGCGGAAGTTGCTTTGTTCTGGATGAGCATGCTTAGCAGGACAAAGACGGCGGTAATGGCAGTTACCATAAAAACGCTGATAAGTAAGGACAGGAGTAATGCGGCAGCCTCCGTA
This sequence comes from Ruminococcus sp. 5_1_39BFAA, assembly GCF_964240875.1. Lineage (NCBI taxonomy): Bacteria > Bacillati > Bacillota > Clostridia > Eubacteriales > Oscillospiraceae > Ruminococcus > Ruminococcus sp. 5_1_39BFAA. The sequence continues at coordinate 25,804 of NZ_CAXSVO010000037.1, forward strand.
TTTTTAAACCAGCCCAGCAGCGCGGCCCCGACAGTAAACATGGATAAAATCCAGGAAGCCATGATCAGCAGTCCGGCGGCGGAGCACACGATGAAATTGGACATATAAATGCTGCGCCTGGAATGACCAATTGATATTTTGTTGCGGATGGTTCCATCGCTGTATTCTGAACCCAGAAACAGAGTAGTGAAAACAGCGCAGAATAAACCGATAATAGGCGCATATTGAAAGAAAAGATTATCGATATGATAGTACACATCTGTGGACTGAAAATCTCCAAATTGTATGGCCTTTAAGATTTCGAGGTAGCGGCCGGCTATCATGCCTGTACCCCAGAGGAAGCTGGCGCCCATTAAGATCCAAAACGCTTTGTTTTTAAAAAGTCTTGAAAAGTTCGCGGATAAAAGTTTATTCATGGCGGCCACCTCCTACCAGATTAATGTAATAGCTTTCCAGAGTTTCATCATGCTCGTGCATGGAAAGAACCTGGCAGCCATTTTCTGCGAGAGCCATGGTGATCTCCGTCACATTAAAGGTTCCGTAAACATCCGCCTGCTGACCATCCAGCACGGAGTATTCCAGCCCAAGGCCGTCAAGGGTAAGGCTGAGCGTGGAGGTATCGGATACCGTAAGACGAACGCATTTCCGGCAGGATGCCTCCAGGTCGGCTGCACTGATCTCTTTCAGGATCTGACCGTGATCGATAAAACCGTAATGGGTAGCCAGGCGGGAAAGTTCATCCAGAATGTGGCTGGAAATGAGAACCGTAATCTGCTGCTCCCTGTTTAACTTCAGGATCAATTCACGTATTTCTACAATACCCTCCGGGTCAAGTCCGTTGACCGGTTCATCCAATACCAGAAAGTCGGGATCCCCTGCAAGCGCGATGGCAATGCCTAGACGCTGGCGCATTCCAAGAGAAAAGTTCTTGGCATGTTTTTTTCCTGCGTTTTCCAGCCCTACCAGTTTCAGAAGGCCGGGAATTGTGGAAAAGGACGGCAGACCCAGGATCCGGTATTGGATCTTCAGGTTATCCTCTGCACTCATGTCCGGATAGATGGATGGGGTTTCCACCACAGCACCCATGCGGCGGCGCACCTTTGCAATGTTTGGGTCCGTGCATTTTTTTCCATAAAGTGTGTAGCTGCCGAAGGTGGGCGTCTGCAGACCGCAGATGATGCGGATCAGGGTTGTCTTTCCAGAGCCGTTTTTTCCCACAAAGCCATAAATAGAGCCTTTGGGGATGTGCATATTCAAAGCGTTCAGAGCTTTGAAATGGCCGTATTCTTTGCCAAGGGCGTCAGTTGTCAATACGTAGTCCATAATGTAAGCCTCCTCATATAATACTTGCTGTATGTTTTGCATCTTCACGAAGTCAAACGCACTGCAGATATTTGACTTGTGATACTGGCAAGTATAGGGCAGCGTGGTTAAGAAAGCGGTAAAGGAAAGGGTAAAGAAAAGGTTAAGGTTTATGTTAGCTTAAAGCCGATTCCCCAGACTGCCTCAATATAATCCTTGCCGCCTGGTTCACGCAGCTTTTTGCGGAGATTGCTGATATGGACCTTGAGAGAGCTTTCCATGCAGTCCGGGGTGTCCTGGCTGATGCGGTCCAAAAGCAGGGATTTTGTGACCACCTGGGAGGGATTCTGCATCAGTATTTTCAGGATGGCATACTCTGTGCGGGTCAGATGAACCGGGATTTGGGCTACGCTGACCTCATGGGTGGAGAGATTTACGGTAATATCCTCATAGGATAGCTCAGGATTGGCACCACGGGAAACGGCCTGGCGGAGCTGGACGGTGATCCGGGCAAGCAGCTCCTTTGTATCAAAAGGTTTGGTGATATAATCGGAGGCGCCGCTCATAAGAAGCTCTACCTTATCGGATACTTCGGCTTTGGCGCTTACTACAATGACGGGAATTCCTTTGATGCGGGGAAGAAGCTCTTCGCCGCTCAGTCCGGGTAGCATCAGATCCAGCAGTATCAAGTCCGGTTTATGGGATTCCAGATACATAGCTGCCTCCGTGCCGGAATAGGCGCGGGCAGCTTGGTAGCCTGCTTTTTGAAGCACTTCCTCCACCATATTTCCGATATGTACATCATCGTCTACAATTAAAATACTTTTCATATGACCTCCGTTCCGGCGTAAATGTTTATGTCCGTTAATAGTATAAGGGGCTTTCGGCAGGCTGTCAATGCGACGGAAAACAGATTGAGAATGAAGGAAAAAGGGAGTATAATAAGAACGGCATAAGCATGGTGCGAATTTGAGAGGAGGAATAAATTTGAAAGTATTATTAATTAACGGAAGTCCTCACGGACATGGAAGTACATACACAGCGCTTCATGAGATGGAACAGATTTTTCATGAAAACGGGATCGAGACAGAAATGATTCATGTGGGAAATCAGGCTGTGAGAGGCTGTGTTGCCTGCGGTGTCTGTCGGAAAAAGGGACAGTGTGCTTTTGATGACATAGTGAATGAGACGGCTGCAAAGTTTGAGGAATGCGATGGAATGGTAGTGGGAAGCCCGGTATATTACGCATCGGCGAACGCCACGCTGGTTGCATTTTTGGACAGGCTGTTTTACAGCACATCCTTTGACAAGACCATGAAGGTTGGCGCATCTGTGGTTTCCGCCAGAAGAGGCGGGCTCTCCGCAACCTTCGATGAACTGAATAAATATTTTACCATTTCCGGTATGCCTGTAGCGTCAGGACAGTATTGGAACAGCATTCACGGAAATAATGCGGATGAGGCTGTTCAGGATAAAGAGGGACTTCAGAGCATGCGTACTCTTGCCAGAAATATGAGTTTTTTGATAAAGAGCATCCAGCTTGGCAAGGAGAAATACGGTCTGCCGGAAAAAGAGGCGAAGGTTGGGACGAATTTTATCCGGTAATACGGAGGCGGCATCCAAAAGGGTGCCGCTTAATGAAAAATTCAAGTTATCTTTTAGGGTGCTAAGGTTAACTCCCCACCAATGACAATCGCCTTTGAATCAGAACCATGACCGATCTGGTGCGTTACTGCGATGGGGAGAGTTTCTCCTGCGTAGCGGCGGATCAGGTCGGGCATGGAGGGAATACACTGTTCGGCTTCCATTGTGGTAAAAGTGCCCAGAAGGATGCCGTTTATTTTTTCAAAAACACCTATTTGGGCAAGCTGGTTCAGATAGGTTACCATCTGAGGGACCTTACCGCCGAGGGATTCCAGAAGAAGGATCTTTCCGGACATATCAGGCCAGTATCTGGTTCCGGCAAGCTTTAAAAGACAGCGTATATTTCCGCCAGTCACAATACCGCTCATGCCTTTTCCCTGAATAAATTCGTATTCAAGATCAAACAGTTCCTGTCCGCCGTTAAGCATGGTACTGGAGAAAGTCCGAATTTGATCTTCGCTGTGTTCACGGACTAAATTGCGTATCTGGTACAGGACGGAAGGATTCCCGGTCTGGGAATAGATGGCATTGATCACGGTTGTAAGATCGCTGTAGCCCCAGAAACGTTTCTTTGTATTTCCGATCATATCATAATCCAGATAGGGTAGAATTTCATTTGCCAGATCCCCGCCTGAAATATCAAAAATATCTTCAATAGAATCATCTTTATAAAAGTCCATAAGCGCCTTTGCCCGCTGGATGCCCGTTCCGCTGAAGGGGGAAACCTCCGCATAAATATAGTCGCTGAAAACAGGGAAATAACCCATGGAAACCAGCACTTTTTCCAGCATATTTATCTGATCTTTATTCCCTGCAGGCTGCCCGTTGGAGCAGCATACAATTCCGATTTTTCGTTCTTTCTTCATATCCATCCTCATCTGACTGATGCTTTTAAGCAGTGACAAAGCTATTTTCAAAAAGTATATATCACCCTCTTTTTTTCGTCAATGTCAAGCAGATAATTATTTGTATGCGGGGGAACTATTGGTTACTATTGTTTATTTGTTGACAATTATGGTGTATGCTTATAACAAGTAATTGTGAGGTGAAAATAATGCAGTATAAAATTATGATAGTGGACGACGATGCGGCCCTGGTAAAAATGCTGAAGGATTATTTTTCCATAAAGGGTTATGAAATCTGCACAGCGGAAAATGGAATCGAGGCAATTGACAACATAAAGAATAAGCCGGATATTATCCTGCTGGACATTAATATGCCGGGGCTGGACGGCCTGGAGGTATGCAGGCAGATCCGGGACAAAATATCCTGTCCTATTCTTTTTCTGACAGCAAAGGTGGAGGAGCAGGATAGGGTAAACGGGCTGCTTTCGGGAGGGGATGATTATATCCTGAAGCCATTTAGCCGGGAGTTTGACAGTTTCATATTTCAAAAAAACCTTACAGGCCTTATAAAGCCTGCTTTTTTTATGTCAAATTTTTC
>NZ_CAXSVO010000038.1:0-27423 GCF_964240875.1 Ruminococcus sp. 5_1_39BFAA
CTGGGATGAAGAAGATTTTGACGATGAATAATACGTTGTTTGGACATGACGAGAGTTAATTTTACAGGAAGTTAAGAATGTAATGAAAATATATTGGAATGGACATTCAAAAAATATCATTGGCAACAGGCTCAAGGAGTTGCGAACAGCACAGGGAATATCCCAAAAGACACTTGCAGCTCGACTGCAAACTGAGGGATTTGAATTTACAGATTTGACAATTCTCCGAATTGAACAAGGGAAACGCTTTGTTCCAGATTATGAAATTGTAGCTATTGCAAACTACTTTCATATCTCTACTGACTATCTTTTAGGTATCACTGATACAAAATAAGCGGCTCTGACCTTTCTGGCAGATACCGCTTATTTTCGTTTTAACTCATTATTGAATTTATATCCGATTCCCCATACAGTCAAAATATACACTGGTTTTGCCGGATCAGGTTCGATTTTTTTTCGTATTCTCCGTATCAAACTCATCACATTATCCTCTGCTCCATAATAAGGTGCGTTCCAGACTTGATTATATATTTGCGCTTTTGAAAAGACCTGTCCGGGATTTCGGGCCAGCAAAAATAAAATTCCAAATTCGTAATTAGTTAATTCGATGATTGTGCCGCCAACTTTTACTGTCCGGGATTTAGAATCAATTACAATATTACCATAATCTAATAATCCATTGTTTGAAAAATCATCCATTAATATAACTTGACTATTTTTTTTGAGGAAAAGTATTAACTCATTAATATCTATTTCTTCATCATCAAATATTGCAATCAACACTTTTCCCACTGAAACTCCCCCTTTCTTTTTTATTCAAAATGTTTACTCCTGTTTAACCATACAATATCCAATTCCTATATGTGTCTGTATACATTTATTTGAGCTATCTTTCTTTTCTATTTTCTTCCTTACAGTCGCCACATGTACCCTGAGCGATGCAATATCCCCTTCCAGAGAACTCCCCCATATTTCCTTTGTTATGTGAGTATGGGTCAGCACTCTTCCAAGATTTTTCGCCAACAGGCATAAGATTTTATATTCAATTGGAGTCACATGAATCTCTTCCTCTTTCACATATACTGTCTGCATTTGATAATCAATTGTTAAGCTACCATTATGAAAGACAGGAGTTCCGCCCTGCTGATTATTTTGTATGTACTGAATCCTTCGATAGTTTCCTCTGATTCTTGCAAGAAGTTCCGCCGTTGAAAATGGCTTGGTAATATAATCATCAGCACCGGCATCTAAGGCATCAATCTTATCTTTATCTTCACTTCTGGCACTTATCACAGTAATTGGAACAGTTGACCAGGTACGTATTTTTCTTATCACATCAACCCCATCTATGTCAGGAAGTCCCAGATCCAGCAGGATCAGTTCCGGTGCCTGTGTTGCAGCTTCCATAATCGCCTGATTCCCATTTTTTGCCACATGGTATTTATAGTTTTCTGTTTCAAGAGCGGTGGTAATCAGACTACGAATGGCAAAATCATCTTCTACCACCAGAATATTTGAATTATTCATGGATCTCTACCTCCTCAGCCGGTATCGTAAAATCAAAAACGGTACCTTTGGGTTTATTGTCATAGACCGTTATTCTTCCTTCATGTGCGTTTATAATTGATTTACAGAGTGCAAGTCCAAGGCCCAGGCTCCGTTTTGAATCCATTATTTTACTATTTGCTGTATAAAACATTTCAAAAATATGCGGTTTGTCTTCATCCGGAATCCCATTTCCATTATCTGCAATCTGCACATGTACAAAACTTTTTTCTTTCTTTGTAGATATCACAATTTCTCCACCTGGAGGTGTATACTTAACCGCGTTATCTACGATATTGATAATTACCTGAAGAATCAGTCGTGAGTCCACATTGACAAGCTGCATTTCATCCTCCATGCTGACTCGTATCACAAACTCTCTGCTTTTCCTGCTGATATGCTTCAGGGCTTCGTCAATCAGATCTTCCAGCATATCTGCCTGTTTCTTAATCTTCATGCCGCCTTCTTCAATCCTGGTTACGGACAAAAGATTTTCTACCAGATTAAGCAGCCAAAAAGAATCATCATATATATAAGAATACACTTTTTCTTTTTTGTCCTCATTCAGTTTTCCCTGCAGAAGCATATCTGCATTTCCGCAAATGCTGGTCAGTGGCGTACGAAGGTCATGTGAAATTGATCTAAGAAGATTTGCCCTTAACTTTTCACTGTTTGCCTTTTCCGTTGCAGCCTCTTCCCTGGTCCTTAAAACTTCCCGCTCCATAACAGTCGCCGACTCTGAAAGGATAGCCATTAACATATTACTCTCAAAAGCACCCAGTATCTCTCCATTCCCAATTTCGATCCCAACAACACCATACACCGCATCAAGGCTTCTGACTGCAAGATAATAACATGCAGCTTCGCTCAATGTTCCCGTAGTTGCTCCAGCCCGTTTATTGTTTTTAAAAACCCATTCGGCTACTGCATGTTCATTTTCGGTAATCAGTCTGGTGTGATGAGATTCATCCTTCTCACCGTTTACATTATATATCACAGGATAACCAAGATGTTCACCCTCCAACCCATAATATACCATTGTATGACCCAGCACTTTTCCCAACTGAGCTGCCATTGTATTTCCTATTTCTTCTACTGTTTTTCCATTTTGCAAAAGCTGGTTGGTATCCAGGATAATCTTTGTACGGTATGCAAGTTTTGCTAGTTCTCTTGCCTGTGTTTTCATTTTCAGTGCAATATTGCTTGTGATAAGGGCTGCGATAAAGGAAATCGCAAAAGTAACTGGATAACCCGGATCATAAGTATTCAGAGAAAACCTTGGGTCTGTAAAAAAATAGTTGAATACCACTACACTCGCTGCAGACTGCAGGAAAGAAATCGTCCTGCTTGATGTGATAATCGCAGTAATCATAACTCCCAGAATATATACTGTTATGATATTGGTATCGCTAAATTTCATTTCATAAAAAACAAAACCCATCACAGTTGATAAAAGCAGACAGACCATGGCACTCAGCATATTTTTGACTGTCATCGTGTGATCCATATTATTTCGGAGCTTCTGTTTTTCTTTCTCCATTTTGCTGTCAGGTATGATGTAAATATCTATATCCGGTGCATATGCCGCAAGCTTATCTGTAAACGTAGGTTTGTGAAAGAATCTCCGGGAAGGAACACTTCTTCCTGTGACAATTTTGGAAATGCCCGAGTTTCTTGCATATTCAGCGATCAAAAAAGGAATATTATCTCCACATACCGTTTCTATTTTTGCCCCCAGTTGTTCTGCCAGATGTATATTTTCTTTCAGGCGTTTTTTATCTTCCTGACTTCTTTTCTCTGCATTTGGTGTTTCTACATAAAGCCCGACCAGTAACCCGCCAAAAGCCTTCGCCATTCTGGCAGCTGTCCGGATAATCTTCGGATTCGACGGAGACGGCGAGATTCCCACAAGTATCTTCTCTTCCGTGTAGTACTCGACGCCTGCCTCTTTTTTTGTCCGTTCTGTGACAAGATTTACCCTGTCAGCTGTTCTTCGCAGTGCGATCTCACGAAGGGCTGTCAGCTTTTCTATTGTAAAAAAATGATCCATAGCCCGGGAAGCCTGTTCCTCCCGGTACACTTTCCCTTCTTTTAACCTTTGAAGCAGATCTTCCGGCTCAAGATCCACAAGCTGCACCTCATCTGCCATATCAAAAGCGGAATCCGGAATTCGCTCTTTCATAAAAATACCAGTAATGGAGGCTACAATATCACACAGGCTTTCAATATGCTGTACATTGACCGTTGTATAAACGCTGATCCCTGCTTTCAGGATTTCTTCCACATCCTGATACCTTTTCTGATGACGGCTTCCTTCTGCATTGGTATGTGCATACTCATCAACCAGTACTACCTGCGGACGTCTTTTCAGGACAGCATCTATATCCATTTCTTTCAATTTAATCCCATTATAATCCACCTGTTTTGCAGGAACAGTTTCCAGTCCCTGTGCCATCTTCATCGTTTCCGGTCTGGCATGGGGTTCCAGGTATCCAATCACCACATCTACATTATTTTTCTGTAAGCTATGAGCGGCTTTCAGCATGGTATAGGTTTTCCCTACTCCCGCAGCATATCCGAAAAATATCTTCAGTCTGCCACTGCTTTTCTTTTCTTCTTCTCTTTCTATATCTCTCAGGATTTTATCCGGATCCGGTCTTTCCTTGTCCATAATGATCTCCCTTTTCTATCAGTCTCCGAGGCTGAGTTCAAGAATGCCACCGGCATTCTTGCTGCGAGGCGTGCGTCAGCTTTGCTGACATCATACATCTGCACGCCTCTGCAATCCACCGGAGGTTTTCTCTCAGTCTCTCAGGCTGAGAGAAGCAGAATCAGGCTCAGTGTATTTTGATATACCTCTGAGCCATCCTGTCTATTATAAGATTCCTTTCAACATCAGATTCACTTTCAATACATTGACTGTTTCCTCTCCGAAAATCCCTAAAATTTTATGGTTGGTACATTTGTCAATCATATCTTGTATCTCATCTTCCGTCATTTGGTTCGCTTTTGCCAGTCTTGGCACCTGATACTCGGCTGCAGCAACTGATATATCCGGATCAAGGCCGCTTCCGGAACAGGTTACCAGATCCTCCGGTATCTGTTCTTTGTCTACATCCGGATTTGCCGCTTTGATTTTTTCAACCCGCTGTTCTACCAATTCTTTGTATTCCTGACTTTCAGGGCTTAAGTTTGACGGGCCTGAATACATCTTTGTATTGCCATCCTGATCGGTAAAGGCAGATACATTCATGATTCTGCCCCACATATATTCCTCACCGGTAAATTCCTGAGCTAAAAGCTCACAGCCATATTTCTTTCCATCTATTTCTATGATGCTACCGTTCGCCTTATCGGAAAAGAAAAGCTGTGAAGCTCCTGTAACAACTGTGGTGTATAAAATACCACAGATCAGTGTCATTGCCAGTACCATACCAACCGCTTTACCGAACACTGTTCCTTTTTTCTTCATATTGTTTTACCTCGACTTTCATTTTACATCCATATAGCAAATCGTAATGCAATGATTGCTGCAGCGAACAATACCATAACCAATGCCACAGCAGCATTCTTCACTATCTTCAAAAACAATGTTTTTCTCATATTCTCACTCTCCTTTGATTCAAGTCGAACGCACGTGAGACTTGGTGCGCCATACTGGTCAGCTTAATCTGATATCTTTATACGATATGGAAAGTTACCAGAAGAATGTCAATCAGCTTAATAAAGATAAACGGCGTAACAATTCCTCCTAACCCGTAGATCAACAGGTTTCTGGACAACAGCTTACCTGCAGATACTTCCCTGTATTTTACGCCTTTTAATGCCAGCGGAATCAGGGCAATGATAATCAAAGCATTGTAGATGATTGCGGAAAGCACTGCACTTTGCGGGCTGTAAAGCCCCATGATGTTTAGTCGGGCAAGTCCCGGGTAAAGTCCCATAAAAAGTGCCGGGATAATTGCAAAATATTTCGATACATCATTCGCAATACTAAAGGTAGTTAAACTTCCTCTGGTCATCAGAAGCTGTTTTCCGATTCTTACGATATCAATCAGTTTTGTTGGTGAAGAATCCAGATCCACCATATTTCCCGCTTCCTTTGCTGCCTGCGTTCCACTGTTCATGGCAACAGCCACATCTGCCTGTGCAAGAGCCGGTGCATCATTGGTTCCGTCACCAGTCATGGCTACCAGATGTCCTTTTCTCTGGAAATCCCGAATCATCTGTAATTTCCCTTCCGGAGTCGCTTCTGCAAGGAAATCATCCACCCCTGCCTCTGCTGCAATCGCCGCTGCAGTCAGCGGGTTATCCCCGGTAATCATGATCGTCTTGATTCCCATCTTACGAAGATCCGCAAACTTTTCCTGAACACCGTCTTTTATAATATCCTTCAGATAAATTACTCCTAAAACGATATGGTTCTTTGCCACAACCAGAGGTGTTCCGCCTTTGGAAGAAATCTCTTTCACAATCTGGTCGCACTCCGGAGAATAAATTCCTCCGCCTTTTACCACGTAATCCTTAATTGCATCTGCAGCTCCCTTTCGTATTTCTGTTCCGGCAAAATTCACGCCACTCATCCGGGTCACTGCAGTAAACGGGACAAACTCCATATTTTTATCAGAAAGACTTCTTTCCCGGATTCCAAACTTTTCTTTTGCCAGAACTACAACACTTCTTCCTTCCGGCGTTTCGTCTGCCAGGGAAGACAACTGTGCCGCATCTGCCAGCTCTTTTTCCGAAGCTCCATCTACCGGAAGAAAGGCATCTGCGCGACGGTTTCCCAGGGTAATCGTTCCTGTCTTATCCAGCATCAGAATATCTACATCACCGGCAGCTTCAATGGCTCTTCCGCTCATTGCCAGTACATTCGCCTGGTTCAGACGGCTCATACCTGCAATTCCGATTGCAGAAAGCAGCGCACCGATAGTTGTGGGTGCCAGACATACCAACAGGGCAACCAAGGTTGTAATAGATGTAGGATTCGGTATTCCTGCCTGCTTTGCAGAGAACATAGAGTATGTATAAAGGGACATGGTAACCATAATAAATACAATGGATAATGCAACAAGGAAAATCTGCAATGCGATCTCATTCGGTGTCTTCTTACGATTTGCCCCTTCTACCATGGCAATCATTTTGTCCATAAAGGTTTCCCCTGCTTCACTGGTAATTCTCACAACAATCCAGTCAGACAGCACAGTTGTTCCGCCTGTTACGGCACTCCGGTCTCCGCCACTCTCACGAATGACCGGTGCAGACTCACCAGTAATTGCACTTTCATCCACAGAGGCAGCACCATCCACAACTTCTCCATCACCGGGGATCTGTTCCCCTGCCTTTACCAGAACAAAATCTCCTTTTTTAAGGCTGGTAGACGGAATCACAGTAATTCTGTCTTTCTGATCCGGTGATGGGATCTTATGGGCGTCTACATCTTTCTTCGCCTTTCTTAAAGAATCTGCCTGTGCTTTTCCTCTTCCTTCTGCAATCGCTTCTGCAAAATTTGCAAACAATACCGTAAACCACAGGATCACTGCAATCGCACAGGTATAACCGGTGGGTGCATCTCCAATTCCAAAAATCAGAGAAATGAGCCAGAGCCCGGTAGTCATGATTGCCGACAGGTAAACCAGAAGCATGACCGGATTGCCTGCCTGCGTTTTCGGTTTTAACTTAATAAATGAATCTTTGATTGCCCTCATCATCATTTTTTTATCAGAGAGGGCAGTTTTTTGTTTTTCTGCCATTTTTGATTCCTCCATATGATCAAATCATTCGATTATTCTGGATTTTTATCCAACAAACTCCGCAATTGGTCCCAGTGCCAGTGCCGGGAAGAAACTCAAAGCGCCAATCAACAGCACGATCACGATCAGCAGGAATACAAACATTCCATTACTGGTAGATAAGGTTCCTGCAGTAACTGCCAGTTTCTTTTTCTGTACCATGCTTCCTGCGATTGCAAGGATTCCTGTAATTGGGAGGAATCTTGCCAGGAGCATTGCACCACCAAGGGTAAGATTCAAAAATGGAGTATCTGCGCCAAAACCAGCAAATGCAGAACCATTGTTTCCTCCGGCTGATGAATATGCATACAGCATTTCAGAAAAACCATGTGCACCGGAGTTATTCAGGCTTTCTGCAACGGATGGAACCGCTGCTGCTATTCCACTGAATACCAATATGGCGATTGGTGTGGCAAGGCATACCAGGACTGCCCATTTCATTTCATAAGGCTCTATCTTCTTTCCCAGGTATTCCGGGGTTCTCCCTACCATCAGCCCTGCGATAAATACCGTCAGTATTGCAAAACCAAGCATACCGTAAAGTCCGCATCCTACACCACCGAATACCACTTCACCAAGCTGCATTAGAAGCATTGTGATCATTCCGCCAAGAGGCGTATAGCTGTCATGCATAGAGTTTACGGAACCATTCGATGCTGCCGTCGTCCATGTTGCCCATGTGACAGAGGAACCGATACCGAATCTTGCTTCTTTTCCTTCCATATTTCCACCAGCCTGTCCGTCAGTGGAAGTATCTACATATTCATTTTCTGTAAGGACCGTAGATGCGGACTGCTCATTCACTGCTACTACAGACATTGCCGCAATTAACATCAGAAACATCGCCATAAAAATTGCAATTCCCTGCTTTTTGTCTTTTACGTCACGGCCAAATGAAAAGCATAATGACGCAGGTATCAGAAGCAAAAACAGCATCTCAAGTAAATTGCTGAACCAATTCGGATTTTCCAGCGGATGTGCAGAGTTTACACCATAATATCCACCGCCATTGGTACCCAGCTGTTTAATAGCAATCTGACTTGCCGCAAAACCAAGAGGAACGATTTCCTCTGTAACAACTTCAGCATCCTCTGCAACCTTTCCATCTACCGTTACTGTATCCCCGTCGATTCTGGCTCCTTCCAGATAATTACCATCGGAGTCAAAAGCAACCGGCTCCATCAATTCTACAGTTTCTGCAGCTTTCCATGTCTGTGGAACACCCTGCGAAGCAATAATAAGTGCACCTGCCAGAGAAAGTGGCATTAAAACATACAGGGTGGATCTTGTCAGGTCTGTCCAGAAATTTCCCACGCCTTTTCCTTTTACTCTGGTAAAACCACGGATCAGAGCATATAAAACTGCAATACCAGTAGCCGGTGTCACAAAATTCTGAACCGTCAACCCCAGAGCCTGAGACAGATAGCTGAGCTGTGATTCACCACTGTATGCCTGCCAGTTCGTATTCGTCACAAAACTGATGGCCGTATTCAGAGAAAGATCCCAGCTCATTCCCTCTACATGTTGCGGATTAAATGGAAGGAATTTCTGAAATACCTGCAATAAAAACAGTACCAAAAGGCCAAATCCTGAAAATATCAGTGCACTTGCCAGATACTTTTTCCATGACATATCTTCTTCCGGGTCAATATGTAACACTTTATAAATCCCTTTTTCACACGGTGCCAGAATTCTTGTCAGGAAAACCTTCTCTCCATTCATTGCCTTGCTGATATAACGTCCTAACGGAATCGCAAGCAAGACGAGCACCGCCAGATAAAATACATATTGTACGATCGTTCCCATCACATCTTTTCTCCCTTCATTAAAATTACAAAATAATAAATCAATAGTGCTGTCGCACAAATTCCTATGACTGCTGTGATGATATTCATCTCTCTGCCTCCTTTTCTCATAGTCCTGGCACTCTTTCTTGAGTACTTTTTTAATCTACTACTTTCCTTTATAAATTTCTGTTAAGCAGAATGCTCTCCATTTAAAGAAGTTATAAAGCTTTATTATTCAATAGGTTCTTCCTCAACACTATACATACAGTTCTTAATCGGGCAGAAAATCCCATAGCGTTCCAGATTATACTTGGCAGGTTCATATCCCTGATCCAGATCATATGCATTCTTAAAACATTCCATCGCCTGCACATGACGGCATTCTTTTTCAAGGATTACACCCATTAGATTATAAAAAACCGGAGACTTAGGTTTGTGAATAATGGCTTGTTCTGCCAGTTTTTCCCCTCTTGAATATTCACCATCCTCAATACACTTTTCTATTTCATAAATCATTTTTCCGTATTTCATGAACTTACCTCCTGATACACTCGTTTGTTTTCTTTTTATGATCTGATACTATCATTCTCATTTTTAAAAATGTATAAAGAGGCTCCTGTCCCATATTAAGAATCTTAAAAAGATTTTCTGTTTTTGAAAAAAGCCTGAATCAATACAAAAATCTCCAGTCTTCCTAAAATCATCCCGATAATCTCAATCAAGAGGCATACGGAAGTTGTTCCTGCATTCGTAACTCCAATGGAGAGTCCCACCGTACCAAGTGAGGAAGCAAACTCAAACGCCCCCTCCAGCAAGGTACATCCGGAAAAGAATGTCAGAGCAATCGTCCCCACCACGTAGACCAGAAGATACGTCTGTGCATAGGCAGAAGCTTCTTCCACCTGCGTTCTGTCCAGTAATTCCTTTTCTGTTCCCTTACAGTAATAAGTGAGCGTTACCGTCCGGTCCGGTATCATCTTTTTCTTAATATTCCATGCCAGATTCTTCATCAACCTGCATACCCTGCCCAGCTTGATCCCTCCTGCCGTAGATCCGATCCCACCGCCAATAATCATAAGCAGGATCATGACTGCCAGCGCTGTCTCGGGCCATTCACTATAACTACAGGTGGAATACCCGGTGGTGGATAATGCAGAAAACGCATTAAAAAAAGCCAGCTCTGTACTCTCTCCTGCAGATATCCCACTTTTTGCCAAAAACAGTGTCATCACCGGAACCGTGATCACGGTCAGGCCAGCCAAAAAACGGATCTCACTTGCACGCAGGAAATCCCGAATCCGTCCACGGAACAATAACAGCAACAAAGAAAAATTCGTTGTCCCAATCAGCATCAGCAAAACGGTGATCCATTCAATGGGAAGGGAATGGTAATAGCCGATACTGTCCAGCCGGTTGGAAAAGCCGCCGGTCGATAATGCACACATGGTATGAACGATGCTGTCAAAAACAGGCATCCCGAATATGGTAAACAAAATCGTGCCTGCAATCAGGAAAAATCCATACATCATTCCAATCACTTTTACTGTTTTTCCAATGGTAGGCATCAGTTTATCCGGGTGCCCTTCTGCCTGGTACAAGGTAACCGAATCCTTTTCCTGTATAAAAAGGAGCATCATCATCACAAACCCCAGGCCTCCCACATACTGCAGGAAACCTCTGTAGAAAAGGAAAATATGCGGCAGCCGTTCCACATCCAGTACGGAAAGCCCGGTTGTGGTAAAACCGCTTACCGATTCAAAAAGCGCCTGTACAGGAGTCATATTTCCATACAGCCAGAATGGAAATGCCGCAAGTACGAATCCATACATCCAGGCAAATACCACCATCCGACTGCTGCTCATATTTCTTTTCTTTCTGTGGCATACAACCATCCCCAGTGCAATGGAAACTGCCGCCGGCAGCAAGAACTGCCAGATAAAAACGATTTCTTCGGGGTAAAATGGGAGAACCAGCAACGGAACAAACAGGATACATCCCTCTAATACCATCATTTTCCCCATCACTGATATTCCATCACGACGCAGCATATTCCGTCAGCTCCTTTATCTGGTCAAGTTTACCCTTGTCCGAAGTGATTATCAGAAGCACATCTCCTTCTGTAATACGGGTATCCCCTCTTGGGATCAGGCTCTGGTCTCCCCGAAGAATACAGCCGATGATCACTTCCTTTGGGAGATTCAATTCCCATAATTTCTTCCCGGCAACTGACGAGTTTTTCGGAATTGGCAGTTCCAGAATCTGAATCCTTCCCTCGTCAACCGGTATCATTCTAGTCATCTCATCCATGACTGCCTGTTCTTCCATGATGTTCGTAATCATATTCAACGCACAGACCACCCGGTCAATTCCCATCTGGTAGAAAAAATTCGTTTTCGATGGATCATTTAAAAGAGCCACTGTTTTCTTCACATGAAAGAACTGTTTACACATTTCACAGATGACAAGATTGATCTCGTCACTGTCTGTCAGGACAATCGCCACCTGGCAGTTTCCGGCAGCTGCATCCTCCAGAATAAATCTTTTACTTCCGTCTCCAAAAATAACATTCAGCCTGTTCACTTCTGCCAGTTTTTCACAAGCTTCATAATCCTTATTAATTACCGTCACACGATAGCCCTTTTTCAACAAAGAAGTGGCAAGGGTTCTGGCTTTATGGAATCCTCCCACGATCAGAATATTTTTTTGTTCTTTCTTTTTATTCCACATGTGTTCCACCCCCAATCTCAATGTAATTGGCAACTTCCTTCTCCGACAGTTCCGACGGGCAGATCGTATCAATCCCCATCTCTTTTACCAAAGCAATCTTTTCTTCATCATATATCCGTGCCACAACTTTCGGAATATGGAACATCTTTTTTGCAATCTGTGCCGCACAGATATTCACACAATCATGATCAGTAACAGCAATAAAAGCCGCTGCATCCGAAAGTCCGGCAGCTGCCAGTCTCTCCATATCTGTCGCACTGGCTGTTAGCGTCAGTCCTCCATAAGAATATGGTAATTTCCGGAATGCCGTTTTATCACAATCCAGAACCATGACATCTTTTTTCTCTTCCGAAAGTTTTCCCGCTATGCTTGCACCCAGACGCCCGCATCCGGCGATCACCGTACATTCATTTCCCTTTCTTGTCATTTCAATCCCTCCTATTTTCTTACAAGATGTCCTACATGATGTTCATCGTAAACCACTTTAAACTGTGGATCATTCTGCACCGGACAATCCTCCTCTGTATAGGCACATCTTCCGGAAGGATACATGGTCCCATACTGCTCCATGTTATATCGTGCGGGAATGTAAGTCGGATCCAGTGCGTAAGCTGCACGAAAATGTTTCATTGCCAAAACATGATTACGCTCTTTTTCCATCAGTATTCCCATCAGGTTATGAGGGATCGCTGAATGCGGATTCTGAAGCATTGCCTCTCCCAATTCTTTTTCACATTCTTTATATTCATGCTGAACGATCAGAGTTTTACATCTGTTTTCTAATTTCTCAGTCATATGGCTCTCCTCCTTTTTCTTTTGTACCTGCAGTATATCTTTTTCCCTGTGGGAATGGTGTGGGAATAGGTTCACCGGCTGTGAGAATCCTGTGAGATTTTCCAGGTTGTGTGAAGAAGCTGTGAGATCAGACGAATGGTGTGAAAATGCTGTGAGAAAAAAAGAGGATGCAAATCTTTACTGCTCGATTTACATCCTCTTCTATCATCCAAAATTATTATTTTACGGCTTCATGCTCCCGCATCCGGTATCCAATGCCTATTTCCGTCTCTACATACTCCGGTTTTGCCGGATTCCGTTCGATTTTTCTTCGGGTGGAAGCCATCACAGAACGAAGTACCTGCGTATCTTCCCCGTATCCTTCTCCCCATATCTTTCGCAAAATCGTATGGTAGGTAAGTACCTTCCCCGGATTCTGCATAAATAAAAGCAACAGCTGATATTCCAAAGGGGTCAGATGAATCTCCTTATCATCCTTATAGGCAATATGCGCTCCATTATCCAGTTTCAGATCTCCATTTACATATACGGTATCATCCGGTCTTTCCTCTGATTCCGAATGATTCATACGATAGTAATGCCGCAGTGCCACCCGGATTCTGGCCATCAGCTCTGTAGCAGAAAAAGGTTTTGTCAGGTAGTCATCCGCACCATCATCCAAAGCCGCTGCCTTTTCTTTGTCCTGATCCCTTGCAGAAACGATAATGATAGGGACTTCTGACCACTCCCGGATTTTATGAAGTACTTCCATTCCATCGATATCCGGAAGGCCCAGATCCAATAAGATCAAATCTGCATTTTTCCTTACCATATAGGAGATGCCATCTTTACCATTTACTACACCTTCCACAGAAAAACCTGCATTTTCCAATGTATAAACCATAAAATTCTGTATCTGTACATCATCTTCTATAATCAGTATTTTTTCTTTAAACAATTTCTCTTCCTCCTTCCGTGAGAGGTAATGTAAAGATAAACTCTGCTCCCTTTCCATCTGTCCGGTTCCGTCCGGTGATAGTTCCACCATGGGCATTTACCACCGTCTCACAGATCGTAAGCCCCAGCCCGATTCCTCTTTTTACATCAGCCGAACGGCTCTTGGAAGTGTAAAATATTTTAAAAAGATTGGAAACATCTGCTTCAGCAATTCCCTCTCCTTCATCCCGGACAGAAACCCGTAGTGCATCTTCTGTGTAACTGGCAGAAACAGTAATGGCTTCCTGCGGTCTTGTGTGTTTTACTGCATTGTCCAACAGATTGGTAATTACCTGCTCAATCAGCTTAGCATCCATGGGCACTAAACGGAACTCTTCCGGTATCTCTACCTGTATCTCCCGCTCTGGAAAGCTCCGTTCCACATGAGCAACTGCACAGCCAATCACCTCTTCGATTGCTTCCATTTCTTTTTGTATTACAATTTTACCATCCTGCAGCCTGGTCAGGCTTAAAATATTTTCTACTAAAGATTTCAGCCAGTCAGCATCCTGATAGATACCTTGAAGCAGTTCCTGACGTCTGTCTTCTTTGTCAGTCATATCCATCAACATTTCCGCAGTTCCCATGATACCCGACAGTGGTGTCCTGAGATCATGAGAGATTGCACGCAGAAGATTCGCACGTTCTCTCTCCCGTTCCATGCTTTCTCTGTCACGCACTCTTTCTATCGTTACTTCAATCCGGTCCATTGCCATGGAAACATTCTCTATGATAGAATGCAGTAACTTTTTCTTTTCCTGCAGATGTTCTTCATTTACGGTTTTATCAATTTTAACAACTGCCAGCAGATGCTCCCGTCCGTTGACCGGGTACCCATAAGCTTCCTCTTCTTCCAGATATTCGGTTCGAAGATTGGTATATCTCTTCCGAACCTCATCTGCATCCGGCACGCTTCTGTGAATCTGCTCTTTTCCGGACTGCTGGATGTAGATCGGTTCAGACTGCCTTCCAACATAAATGCATCCGACATTTACCTGAAGCAGATGGCTGATACTTTCTGCTGCAATTTTCAAAACAGCTTCCATATCCGCCGCATCAGACAACTTACTGGAGAGCATATATAAGATCTGGCTTTCTTTCCCTCTTTCATTTGCTTCTTCCGTTAAAAGCTTTTCTTTTGTTGTCAGGGCACTTGTAAGAATGGAAGTTGTCAGCATAATGGAAAAAGTAATCAGATACCCGGGATCATTTACCGCAAGCGTATGATAGGGTTCCGTAAAAAAATAATTGTAACATAGGAGTGAAACCACTGCAGATAAAATCCCATACTGATATCCTGATGTAAACCTCGCAACCAAAAGAACAGCCAGAAGATACATCACAACAATATTCGTCTCCGGAAATCCAAGTTCTGTAAAAATCCTCCCAAGTATGGTAGCTGCAAACACGATAGCCACCAATTTCAATAGGCTCTGCAGGATTTCTTTCTTTTTCATCATCATGATCGCCTCTTTATTATCATATTAATCTCGTTAAGTATAGCACACACAGTTTGTTTTTCCAATCCTGAGCACATGGCATCCTGCCAATGCGCTCATATATCCTACAACATTTTTTTTAATAAATGAATTTCAGAATAATTGTTATTACTGTAATTGCAATCGCTACAACGAACCCGTATTTGCATTGCAACTCAGGCATATAAACAGAATTCATCCCAAACCAGCCAGTCAAAAGTGTAAGCGGCAGGAATAAGGTTATCACGACTGTCAAAATACACATAATCCTATTCTGCTGTGCATCCTGCTGAGATTGATATGGTTCACGTTACTGCAGTATATTTTTTCTAAGCAAATGTACATGGTTCTGCAATCATTCTGTCCAGAGTGCATAACTATTCCACGATTCTGTATTACGGATATAGGTAGTGCTTATGTGTTATAATAATTTACTCCTCTATAATCTTAAAACCGGCGTCTTCTAATATTTTCCTATCTTCACTAGAAAAAGACTTTGGTTTAGGTATTCCTATTGCAAGTAAATATCTTGCTCTTGAAAAAGCCACATAAGCAAGCCGATTTTCCTCTCCAATACTTTGTAAATCAAACCATTGTTTCCAATATCCACCGGAATGTTCATCATTACTCGCCTGATATGCAGACATAAAAAGAACAGCATCCAAACTCATCCCTTTACATCCATGAATTGTTTCAATGGCATAATACAAATTTCCATCTATTTTATTAAATAATGTTTCTTCCACCTTTTTTTCTTTATTTCCCTTTCGTATCATCCCCAACTCATATGTGCATCCATCCATAAATTCTAAATTGCAAATATTCTCTTTCATAAATTTATCAAGTTGAGTTTTCCACTTTCCCCATGATACTGAAAAATCTGTCAATTGCTTTGCATCCTTTATTTTATCTCTTATTATTGACAAAATATTTTTCCATTCTGTCATTTCCAACTCATTCGGTTTATAATGAAAATTACTGTTAAGATGTTCACTCGATTTAAAAAAAATCTTCTGTATATTCTTCGCTAACAAACCGAAAACTGTTTTATAATCTGATACACTTTTCTCGTGTTCTAATAAATAGATAATCTCCGCCATTTCTTCAAGAATGTTAAAACTCTGTTTCTGATTTTTAATTCCCAACAACTTATTCTTTAAATTGTTATTTCTTACTATAATCCTGCTTTCATCAACACGCAGTTTTCCTGCATTAACGTAATCATCAAATTTATCTATTGCATCTTTTTCTTTTCCTTTTGAATAAAGAATGGCAATTAACGGACAATCAACCTTTTCCTCATTCTTTCCAGTTATTCCATTTTCACCATTTACAACATATTCCGAAGCATTAACTATAGCTTGACAGCTTCTATAATTTTCCTTCAAAAGCATACTTTTTATGTTGTTGTTTTTAATGAACTCCTCCGTATCTTCGGGTTGAATATCTCTAAATCTATATATTCCCTGATTCAAATCGCCAATCAATTGAATTTTGCATCCTTTTTCCAGTAATTGATTTAATATCTCTAATTGAACATACGATAAGTCCTGACATTCATCAACAAATATAATCGGAAAACGTTTCGCAATCATTCCGGCAATTTCCGGATATTTAATTAGTAATAAACATGATAAGTATTCGATATCTTCATATAAGGCAAATCCATTTTTCCAAAATCTTTGTTTTATCTTTTTCAGATCTCCCGATCTCCATCCATCTTGTTTCAAAAGATCAGACAATATTTGCTTTCCATTTCGGCTCCGATTCCCACTGTATATATACTCGTCGGTTTTATAATTTATATAAAATTCATTAGCTCTAATATTTCCTAATTCTGTATACCCATACTTACTACTATATGCATTTAAGAAATCAGAACTACAATCACTTTCTATCACTCTAATGCTTTTGTCTCCATTCTCATCACCAATATATTCTGTAATTTTATTTAAAAATGGATTTGCTATATATCCATGAAGCCAACTCGTAAAAGTACCAGTATAATGCGGATATGTCAGTTTCTTATCCAAATAATACTGCATCCTATCAACTATTTCATTTTCTGCCGAATTAGTGAAAGTCAGAACCGCAAATCCCTGGTGCTCTAATTTCCATTGTTCAATTTCATAAGCCAATTTAATTGCTAATACTTCTGTTTTTCCACTGCCAGGACAAGCCTTTAAGAAAAGATTTTGCTGCAATCCAGATGTCACATAGTCTACCTGTCCATCATTCATATTATCTATAAAACTCTTACCCAACTTTCTACACCTTGCGCTTTTTGTACCAGTACAAGACACTATACTTTGCCCACACTTACTGAGTCCACATAAAACTTCACATATGATGCTTCTTTTGTTATCCATCTTACTCTCCATCTATATTTAATACAAAATTAATCGCTTTTTTTATGTAGTCTGGCACAATAAAATCATTACTTTCATCTAATTTTTCAAGTAATAATTGTGCAAAAACACCTTTTCCAATATAACTAGAATCAATCTGCATTAAAATATCATATGCAATGTCTTCCTGATTTACAGTTTTTTCATTTAGATAGGCATCCAAATAACCTTCCATTCTTTTTTTAACGTCTCCATTTGTTGTCAACAAATCCAAAATAATACTAATCATTATCTTGGCATTGTCCTTTTCTAATGAAAGTTCATATTCGAAAGTTTTCAAATTTTTGAATATCCGACAATTGTTAGTCATATTTTTTACTTGTTTCATCAAAAACAGCTGCGGATTATTTCCTTCTGCTGGTGTATCTTTATTCGGTTTTGCTTCTTTATCTGGATCATTGTCTGTGATTACTGAAACCCGAATAGGTATAGTATCTGTTACCTTATACTCTTCGTTCTCAAATTTCTCTTTTTTTCTAAATGTATCTATTCTATTAGCATATGCCTCTTTTGTCTCTTTTCCATTCTTTTCAGGACAAATCGGTTCATATCCATCATATAATTTTAAAAAGTATTGAAAATATATTCCATTCATGTTTATAACCGATATCCCAGCTTCCTCTAAAGATCTCGGAAGGTTGTCCTTTTTCATTTTAGCCAAATACAATTCTGCTAATTTGGGTACAAGAAGTGCTTCTGCCAATCCTTCTACTAAAATATTTCCTTTTGAAAACAATAAGGTAGAACGAGTTGCATCTAACCATCTGTTGATAAATTGTTTCGCCTTCTTATTTATCACACATTCTTTTAAAGAAGTTATTTTTATCCCATTAGAAGTTGTATTAAAACTTATTATATTATCAACAGGCGTTGTCGATGCAATAATCGTCGAATGAGTGGTAATAATAACTTGAATTTCATTCTTATCAGCCTGTTCCTTAAGATATTTTAATACCTTAATTTGAATCTGCGGATGTAAATGAGCTTCTAACTCTTCTATCAGCAGAATTCGTGGAGAAGTATAGTTTTCTTTCAATCCTTCAAATTCTGCTAAAATAGTCGCCAAATAAATCAGATTATTGTACCCCAAACTATTTTCAAAAAGATTTCTGAATACACTTTCTTCTGTTGGTAATTTTCCTGGAAAAAACACAATTCTCAAAGCTTCCACAATTCTTTCAAAAGTAACCTCTCCAAATTGAATTTTTGTTGTTTGGGCAAATATGGTTCCCAGAGCTTTCTCAAGACTATCATTAATTAGCTCGTTTGCTCTGGCAATGTCTGTTCTTTTCGATAAGGTATCATTAAAATCATTAACATCCTTTTCTATCTCCGTCAAATTTCCAGTTTTTCTTTTTTCTTCTAATTCTTTCTGTGATAAATTAATTAACAATCTGGCTAATCTCGATCCACGGCTTGCTTTCAACTTTCGTTCGGCATCTCTTAATGCCGGAAGATAAACACATTGAATGTCATTCAACGGTTCCCATTCAAAAATACTATTTGAAGACTCTCCTCCCCAAATTGATTTTTTATAATTATTACGTCTATCTTGTTTTTTATTTATATCCACATTTAATATTGCATTATAATCTTTATCCAACCAAGTGATATATTCTACCTTCTTTTTCTCAGACAAATCGCCAAATCTACCTTTTATAGAAATCTTATCAACCATAACTTTCTTATCTGCAGATGAATAGAAATCCTCTTCTAATATTCCACTTCTCGCATATTCGTCTTCATTAAGCAATAATCGAATTGCATCGATTACTGTACTCTTTCCACATCCATTTTCTCCAACTAATACATTTAATCCTTTATCAAAATGAATTACTTTTTTATCTTTGAATAATCGGTAACCTTCTATTTGTAAATCCGATAAATACATTTTCCTTCTCCTATTTTGTGATAATAATATTCTGTGTGCATTTACACTGATTTTTTTACATTGTATCATACCATAATAAAATTTACTATTTGAAAAAGATACATGAAAATCTCTATACCTTACAAACTTAGCAAGCACTGCCGGTGTCCGGACACAACGGCAAAATCCCCATATCGCCTGTTTTCCGATATGGATAGATTTTCACAGGGAAGTATCCCTGACCCTCTTCCATTTTATATTTTTTTTATTTGACCACACCAATTACTTTTGCTACAATAATTTATGGATACGTGCATCCAAACAACCAAATAACCCAAACACAGACTGTTGTAAACCGAACAAGTTGCAACAGTTTTTTTGTACCATTTTTTCAAAATCGAAATATAAAAACAGAAAAGAGGAATGAATTATGGCAAACCGAACCCGGACACACCGAAATGAATTTCATTTAAATGATGACGAGCAATACATTCTGGATGAGAAATTCCGGCTTTCCAAAATGAAAAACAAATCTGCATTTCTCCGGAAACTGGTGCTTTATGGTTTTGTCTATGATGTGGACTACTCCCACATCCGGGAAATGAATGCCCAGCTTGGCAACATTGGCAGCAATCTGAACCAGATTACCAAACGGGTAAACAGTACAAATACCATTTACAAAAAAGATATGGAAGAGATAAAGGAGCTGATGAATCAGATATGGCAGTTACAAAAATCCATGGTATCAAAGCAACCGTTGATAAAGCAATAGAATATATCTGCAATCCAGACAAGACTGATGAACAGATTTATGTCTCATCTTTTGCCTGCTCGCCGGAGACTGCAGCTTTGGATTTCAAATACACGCTGGACCATACAAACGAACAGATTTCTTCTAATGGACAAAATAGAGAAAATAAGGCGTTTCATCTGATACAGGCTTTTGCCCCGGAAGAAGTTTCCTATGACAAGGCACATACGATTGGAAAAGAATTGGCCGACCAGCTTCTGGAAGGAAAATATTCTTATGTACTGACCACACACATTGATAAAGGCCATATTCACAATCATCTGATCTTCTGTGCTGCCGATAATATTGATCATAATCATTACCATGACTGTAAAAAAAGTTACTGGAAAATCCGCAAACTCAGCGACCGATTGTGTGAAGAACACGGGTTGTCTGTCATTCATTCCACCGAAAAGCGTGGCATGAGATATAATGAATGGTCTGCCAATCAAAATGAAAACAGTTGGAAGGCCAATATACGAAAAGACATTAATCAGGCAATCAAATCCTCTTCCACTTATGATGATTTTATTGCTTTGATGAATGCCAAAGGCTATGAAATGAAAAATACTTCCCTGGATCAAAACAGCGGTAAATATATTTCTTTCCGTCCCTCAGGAAAAGACCGTTTTGTACGGGGCAGTGCTAAATCATTGGGGAAGAATTTCACGAAAGAACGGATTAAAGAACGCATAGAAAATAAACAAGAACGCAAGCGCATGTTCACCAGATCAGACAATCTGCGGCAGCTTATAGACATAACATCTGACACAAAATTCTCTGAAAACACTGGCTTGAAGAAATGGGCTTCCAAAGAGAACCTGAAAGTTGCGGCACATACATACAATCTTATGCTTTCCAAAAATATCCATAATTTTTCAGAATTAAATGAACGTATCAATGTCCTGAAAGAACAGACACAGACAGCTAACCGCAGCATTGTTTCTATTGAACACCAGCTCCGGGAACTTTCCGAAATCATCAAATATGCAGAACAATATCAGGAAAACAAACCTTTCAATGACCGTTATGAAAATGCCAAAGATCAGGACCGGTTCCTGCGGAAATACGAATCACGGATTATTCTCTTTGCCGGTGCAGAACGTATGCTCCAGCGTAAAGGAATTGACCCACGCCATATGAAACTGGAACACCTGAGAAAACAATACCGTGATCTCATTTCTCAAAAGGAAAAGCTGGCGATACAGCAAAAATCAACTTCCGCTGATCTCAAAGAACTGGAACAGATCAGGCAAAATATGGAAGAATATCTTCAAGTGCATCCGCTGGATCAGGAAAAACCATTTAACCCAAATTCCACACCGGAACTATAATAGTTTTTCTTAATTCTGCCCATAAAAAGACAGCAAAGGCTGCTAATAACAACCCCCTTTGCCGTCTTTTCTTTTTTCATCATTCCATCCCCATTTCAGGCTTTTTCACAGTATCTTTTGAAGGTTTTCCTTCTGATTTTTCACTGGAAAGCTGCTCTTTGGCAAGTTCCAGTCTCTCTACGATTGAAAACGCCCTTACTCCTTCATTTACACTTTTTACTATGTCCTTTACCATGGAATTGTTCAGCATCCCATCTATCTGGTTATAGTTGGCTTCCTCCAGTTCTTCAACTTTTGTAAGAGGGTTTCTCGCTCGGCGTTCTGTCAGGTCATCCATGCGCTTTAATAGTTCCGCCGCTTCTTTTACATCTTCCGCAGGTTCTTCCTCGTCAATCACCCCCTGTATCCAGTCACGGATATAATCTTCCTCTCCTTTCTGCAGGTCACTGTAAATCTTGCTGATATTTTCTTCCCTGTTCTTCACCGCATCCCGGTAGCCATAGGGATCAACCATTTTGGAAAATTGATCAATATCTTTTGCCAGCTCATTGCACACTCTGTCCAAATCCTCTGCATCCTCACGCTGCAATCTGGCCTGCGTCTCTACGTCCCACACCTCTGCATCCGGAAATTGTGCAATCAGGTCACGGATAGCCTGTTGTACCAGAGGATGATCCCTCAATTCAGGAACCATATTGATGGTATCTACATCTATTGTCTGCCCCTCCAATACTCCCATCGAAGCATCCAGATCTTCATCTGTCCCTTCCGTATGCAGGACAAATCCAATGCCTTTGATTCCATTCATTCTTTCGGAAGGAATGGCTTCATACAGACGCACAGCGTCCTGAAAAGTCAGATGGTCGTGATATTCACCCAATGACGGAAATTCCATACATTCTGCCACATAAAACGTCAGTGTCTGTACCGGTTCCCCGGTCGTAATCTCTGCTTTTATTCTATCTGAAATCGTTTCTCTTACTTTCAATTCCTCCCGTAAAAGATTGATGAATCCGTCCAGTACCGCCGGATGGCTGTTCACAACAAAGTCTGCATTTCTCTCCTCTCCCCACGGGTTCTTATCCTCAAATACAGGAATACTCTCTGCCCACTTTCTGTTCTCCACAGAAAATCTATTATCCCATGAAAAATGCCGCACGGTATTGGCAAGCACGTAGGACATCCTCTCTGCCCCATATTCCTCGAGTACAACTTTTGCTGCATCAGATGCAAGGTGCATCCCGTCAAACCGCTTCCTGATCACATCCTCAATGGCATCACGGCAGGATATGTTTTCTTTTTGGGATTGCCTGTATGCTTCTGTCTCACCGTGTTCCCGTGCATAAGCTGCTGAATACGGATAAATAGGATGCTCTTCTGGTTGTACCTGAAGCGGTACAATCCGGTTCGCCGCCTCTGTCCTCTCCATAAACTCCTCATAGTTGAGCACCTGACAGTCCTCAAAATCCAGTCTCTCGTCCTCAAGGATTTCTTCGATTGCCTCTTCAATAGTCAGACCCGGATTTTCATAAATACCCCCATCCAGTTCCCGGTAATCATGGCCATAAAAAGTATAATCAAAACCTCCCTCTGTATGCTGAATAGTGAAATACCTGTCTCCAATCTTGTAAGCAATTTCTGCATCATGCAAATCAATCTCCACATCCACCTGCTCTACAGCATTGATAATTTCCGGATTATCCCACCCTTCTACATTCTGGTAATCCAAAATATTCCTGTCCACGCCATTGATACACTGGATAAAATCGAGGCTTCCCGGCAAAGGGAGGCTGTTCTGGATGCCAAAGGCTTTCTGCTTATGGTTTGGAAGGCTGAAATATGCCTGTAGGGCTTCTTGCATATCTGCATATTCCTTTATTTCAAGTGGGCCTGACTTCTGCAGATCTTCCACCACATAATAGTGGTCAATAAAAGGCTTTTCGTTTTCTTGTTCCTGTTGCCTTTCCAAAAACTGCGGCACCGCACGGAAACCAAAACTGTCTACATACATTGCCTGGTTTTCCCCATTTTTATGAAGCAGCACAATATCACTGACTGAAAGGGAATGCCCGGTAAAATCCTCCGGGCGGAACAGATTAAATTCTTCAAAAATATCATCCAGCGTCTGCCCTTCCTGAAGGGGTGCTATATAGACCATCCTGTAATTATCTTTCTCAACCTTTAAGCCGGACTTTTCCAGACGGTCCAGACTTTCAAAGCGGTGGTAATGCAGATCCTCACCATCCCTTAACTGATAAATACCAAACATATCCCTCCCGGCAGAAAACAGCTCATTTTCCATCTCTGCCATTTCTTTCTCAATCTGGTTCACCATTTTCATAGCGGCTTCTCTCTGCCTCATCAATTCTGCGTATGTTGCCATAAGTTTCTCCTTTCTGTGGTTCTTGATCTATACTTTTCTATAAACTTGCTGCTTTCTCCCTGTTTCTAACGGTATCCAGCCCCGTCTGCTGACTCTGTTCCTGATAATAAGCCAGTTTTCCCATGATAGACGGACGGTCTTCTTCTGTCCTCTGTCCTGTCCCATTTTTTACAGATAGATCCGGATTTTCCCTAAAAGACTGCCCGGTTTCATTTTCTTCCGGAAGATTCTCTTCATCGCCCAGTTCATCCAGACATTCCTCTGTTCCTTTTTCATCCATATTTAACAGGGCATTTAATTCTGCAAGGCGCTCCTGCTTTTCGTTCAGTTCATCCTCCTGCGCAAATGGTTTTTCCACTTCCTCCTTGGCATTTTCAAGCTGTTTCTCCGTATTCGCCAATAGTTCCTGCTCTTTTGCCTGGCTTTTTTCCATCCCATCCAGAACATTGTTGATACGGGTCAGATTACCAAAGGCATCGGAACCAACCTCAATGCTGTGTGTCAGCGCACCTTTCAGGTTCAATGTAAATTTCTGATAAAAAGTGTCATAAACCACATTCATTTTAAATCCCAGATACTCCCCTATCTGCACCTGCTGGTTTGGTGTTTTCACCTGCTTGCAGAATGCGATCAGCGCAGTTCCTGCCTCCTTTTTATCCGTATATGTCCTGTCTCCCAGAGTCATGGAAAAGGTATCTTTATCCGCAGGCTTCACTTCTCTGTAATGGGCAATGTCAACCGCATACGCAGCAATCAGTTCCTTCGTACTGCTGATTTTCTTCGGATAATGCTTCAGGATATTGTCCTGCAGGCGGTAGATCTGGCTTGTATGGTTGGCCTTTAACAGTTTCAGTCTGGAAACCTGTATATCCAGGTCCATTTTTTCTTTAATATAGGGATTGCCCGTTGCCAGTGCTTTTACCTCTGCGTAACTCAAACTGGCTTCATCTATATCCTCGCAGGAACGTACCGGTGATTTACTGGTCATGATCTGGCTGATGAACTTCTGCTTATTCTCGATGACCTGCCAGGAGTATGCATCAAATGTCCCTTCGGTGATATACCGGAAAATATGTACTTTCTTATTCCGGTTACCTTGCCGGATAATACGCCCCTCCCTTTGTTCAATGTCAGAAGGACGCCACGGTACATCCATATGATGTTCTGCGATCAGAAGATCCTGCACGTTGGTACCGGCTCCCATTTTTGCAGTGGAACCAAGCAAAAAGCGAACCTGTCCGCTTCTTACTTTTGCAAACAGCTCCGCTTTCCTTGTTTCCGTATTGGCATCATGGATAAATGCGATTTGTTCCGGAGGCACTCCCTGTGCCATCAGCTTATCCCGGATGTCATGGTAAATATTAAAAGTGCCGTCATTCTTCGGGGTAGACAGGTCACAGAAAATAAGCTGCGTGGATTTTTCTGCCTCCGTCTCCTTCCATATCTCCAGAGCTTTTTCCACACAGGCATTAGATTTCGAGTCCCCATCATCCGGAAGTATTGGGTTGATCAGGCGCTGGTCTAAGGCCAGTTTCCTGCCGTCATTGGTAATCTTGAGCATATTGTCCTGTGAAGGGTCCACCAGCCTGTTTCTGACCGCCTCTGCCCTTTCTGAAAGGTCTTTTACCATGTCCTGCTGGTATTCGCTTGGTTTCAGCACCACATCCTCATAAACGGCTTCCGGGACAGGCAGTTTCAGCATATCCGGGGTCTGGATATCGGCACTTTCCTTGAAAATGGAGATCAGCTCCGGAAGATTAAAAAACTTTGCAAATCTCGTCTTCGCACGGTAGCCTGTGCCTTCGGGAACGAGTTTGTCAAGATGATTTTTGTAAGTTTTCTAAATTCAAATATTTATCTGCTGAAAAATCTCCTAACATCTCGTGTTTGCATATTTCTTGAAACACCGTATTCAAAGGCTTCTTCGCACTTTCCGATTGCTTCACATTTACAATAAAAGTTGTTTTTCCTATTCGTGTTGTATAAGATAAAGCGTTCTCTTTCATATAATCATTTTCTCCTTTTTCTAAATTGATTGTGGGGCATTCCGTTTGAAACACCCCACAAATACTGCCTATTTCATCAGAACATATCAAGAAGTCATTAAGTTGCGAGTATAATGGAAGTGGTTATCTTTCCATACCTCGCTTGTTTTTTCGTGCCTTGATACGCTCTTGTCTTTCTTTTTCCCTTGCTTCTTTTTCGGCTCGTTCCTGTGCTTCCTTAAAAGAAAAAAGTTGCTTCACTTTCTCGGTAAAAAGTTTAGCAACTTCGGGGAAATGCTCCAACGCTTCAAGAAAAGGTCTGCACTTTTCTTTCAGTTCGTTGTATTTAGTTTTCATTCTTTCCAATGCGTTTGCACTGTCAAAATATTTCTGTCGGTAATAATCTGCACTCTGCTCCAAGTTCTTGATTTCCGCACGACTGGTAATGCCTTCTTTGGCAAGGGCAGTAAGTTGGGAATAATCCTCTTTGGAGATTGCCATTTTACCTGTGATTGTTTTCTGCCCCATACTGTCAATCTCATTTAAGGTTTTGGAAACATTACGGGCAGGCTCATACTTAACCTGTTCCTTTTGAATACGCTTCTGCAACTTCTCCAATCTCTCTTTGTCTTGCTTGATTTGATACTGTAGTGAGGTCAAATGCTCTGCTGTACTTCCGTATTCGCCACGCTGAAAGCCTTTGAACCCTTGTTCCGTCATATAGTGAAATAATTCATCTTGCAGTATGCTGTACGAAGCTCTAAACATCGGCTTTCCGTTCTTTCTTAACAACGGATTTCCTTTTTCATCGGTCAGCGGAATATCCGATTTCCACTTCTTTGAGTGGCTAATCTGATTAACAACTTCCTTGACTGTTCCACGCAGTTCGGGGTCTTTACAACGCTTGCTCCACAAGATTTCTTTCTCCACTACTGGCAGAACCATAGCGTGAAGATGATAATGGTAAACCTCTTTTCCCAATTCCTCGGTTGCTGCTGCATTGATTTCATCAGCGTGCATTACCGCCGATATAACATTGTCAGCACCGAATTTTTCTTCAATAAAATGATAGGCTTCTTTATAAAATTGCTTTGCATATTCATAGCCACCGTTACGCTCGAAGTACATCGTATTCACATCAATCACAATCTCATTAAAGAGTGTTGCGTCTTTCCTCAACCCACGAAGCGACACCTGACCGTCTGTTTCCATCTGCTTTAACTGTTCCATATAGGTCGGGGCGGTAGGCTTTTTGAAATGCACATTAAAGGGTATCCGTTCCTCAATCACATTCATATTTTCATAGGTTTCATTCTTGCGTTCGTTGTGCCTTTCCGCCTTGCTCACATCAGAAGCGGCGTACTTTTTTACCCTTGCACAACTCATATCCGCCTTGTTGTTTTTTGCCATTTTGCTCTCCTTTCTCGGCAGGGCGAAGCCATTACACAACATTCTCTGAATGTGTGTAACCCACTATTACAAAATTGCATTAATTTTTGAGTAATATTTCTATGGAAAATATTTCTAATATATGGAATAATTAAAAGAAAACGC
>NZ_CAXSVO010000039.1:0-26656 GCF_964240875.1 Ruminococcus sp. 5_1_39BFAA
GACTGCGCGGTCGATTATTTGAAAAGCGGAAAAATAATTTGCCGTTTGCGTCTCTCTCAATTCGCTGTCCAACATTCTGCCATCTGTTACCTCCTATGCCTGATTTCCCGTTTCTTCCGGGCGGGTCGTTAATAACTGATACAGCCTGTTCTTCGGGAACCTGTCCACAAACGGGATGATGACATTTCCATAGAACAAAAGCCCCTCACCTTCATTGCTGTTCGTCACATAGGACAGCTGGGTCGGTGAAATATTCAGCTGCTTTGCCAGGATCTGCCGGTCACCGGATGCCTGGTTGAGCATATAAATGAAATCCGAGTTTTCAAAAATGTTCTCAATCTCACGGCTTGCCAGAAGATCTTTGATATTCTGGGTGATACCGGTCGGGATACCTCCCCATTTACGGAACCTCTTCCAGATCTCTACACTGTAGGCTGCCGTCTGCTCTTCCTTTAAAAGCAGATGGAACTCATCAACAAAGTACCGTGTCGATTTATGGGCGGAACGGTTGACCGTTACCCTGTTCCATACCTGGTCCTGGACGATGAGCATCCCGATCTTTTTCAGCTGTTTTCCCAGCTCCTTAATATCAAAACAGACGATCCGGTTATTGATATCCACGTTTGTCCGGTGGTTAAACACATTCAATGAACCGGTAACGTAAATTTCCAGTGCAGTTGCCAGACGCTGTGCCTCCGGTTCATCCTGCCCCCGGAGCAGGTCATACAGATCCTGAAGGATCGGCATCTTCTCCGGCACCGGGTCGGAAAGGTATTCCTGATATACAAGCCGTACACACCGATCAATGATGGTCTTTTCCACCGGTTCCAGACCATTCTTTCCTCCCACAATCAGCTCACAAAGGGACAAAATAAAATCCGATTTCAGTGATAACGGATTATCCTCCTCGGAATAGTTAAGGTTTAAGTCCATCGGGTTGATATACTGGGTCGATACCGGGGAGATACGGACTACCTGCCCATGCAGTGCCTGCACCAGCGGGTAATACTCTGCTTCCGGATCGCAGATGATAATGTCATCTTCCGTAATGAGGAAACAGTTGGTTATCTCCCTTTTTGCAGAGAAGGATTTACCGGAACCCGGAGTACCTAAGATCAGCCCGTTGGGGTTCTTAAGCCGCTTCCGGTCCACCATGATCATGTTGTTGGACAACGCATTCAGACCATAATAAAGGGCTTCCCCTTCCTGGAACAGTTCCTGTGTCGTAAATGGCACAAAGATCGCTGTTGCCGAGGTGGTAAGCCCACGCTGAATCTCGATTCTGTTCACTCCCAGTGGGATACAGGACATCAGCCCCGCTTCCTGCTGGTAATCCAAAGGACGCAGGGAACAGTTATATTTCTGTGCGATGCCCTGCACCTGGAAAATGTTGTTGTCCAGTTTCTGCCTTTTCTTTGCTGTATTCATCACAAGGACAGTGACAAGGAACATCCTCTCATTCCTGGATTGGAGGTCTTCCAGAAGGTTCTTCGCCTCTTCCCCATAGGTCACAAGATCAGACGGCAGCACATCCATGTCATAACCGGAGCGTACTGCCCGCTTCTGTTCCTCTATCTTCATCTTGTCCAGGTCAGAGATTTTACTCTTGATCATCTTGATGGCAGAGGTCTGGTCAATGGACTGGATATGGATATTCACATTGATGCTCTCATCCACATCCAGAAAATCCGCCAGCATACGGTCGGTCAGTTCCGGTGCGAGGATCTGCAGGTAGCTGACACTTCCCAGTGTCTTTCCCATCATAAATGAGGAATTTTTTGAAAAGTTAAAGGATGTCGGTGCGATAAAATCCTTTGTCTTAAGCCCCGTCTGTGGAAGCATCTTATAATTGAACCGGAACGGCTCGATCCGGTCCTGGTTGAACACATGGTACATGATCTCAAGACGCTCCACCCCGTTCAATGGATGAGCCTGTGCCCCAAGCACTTTAAAGTTGTTGAGGATATCTGCCTCAATCCGCTCAAGCCTCGGTCTTGCTACCTTTAAGCTCTCCGCTTCAATCCCGAACGTGATATACTTCGTCTTCACCAGACCGTTATTCCCTTTGGAAAGCTGGTTCTTTAACATTGTCCGGTATTCTTCCCGGATTTCATTAAAATCATCGTTCTGGTCCGGGATATCAATGCTCTTTTCAAACTCTGCCACATCCACCTGCTGGTTAATAAAAGACAGCTGCACACTGATGGAAGAATCAAAGTAATTCAGGAAATCACAGTAATTCTCAAAGATCGTGGTCTTATCCTCATTCAGGGCAAGCTGATAATTGATATCGTAAAACTGTACAGTTTTGGAAAAAAAGTTCTTCGATAACTGGCAGATGCCATCCGAAAACATCCGCTGGTACGGGATGCTCTGCTGGGCAGTATGGGGAATGTTCTTCTGCTTTTTCCTTTCCTTCTCCTGTCTCTTCCTAAGCTTTTCCTTTTCCCTTTCCTTTTTGTCGTTTCTTTTTCTTCTTTCCTGACGGTTTTTTCTTGCCGCCGCTTCCAGGCACTGCTGCTGTGCCTGTTTCTTCTTTTTTGCCATCCGGCACGCCCTCCTTCTTTACGAGGGAATCCACCGCCTGATAGAAGTTCTCCGTCTTGTATGGACGTTTCGCCGGACTGAGGAATTTCTGGCGGATGATATTTCCCATCACTTTTTCAAAAGGGAGACCGTCTTTTTCATACATTGCCATAAAGAAAAATGGCAGCATGACAGTTACCATAAGGATCGCTGACACACTGGAACCAAGGGGTTTCTTTGCCAGCAGGTATAACGGGACTCCCACTACTGCGGCAAGTGAAAAAAAGATCAGCTGCCGCTTTGTCAGGTTCAATGCTACTTTTGTCTTGACCTTTGTAAGGTCTTTGGGTACTGGTACATACGCCATAAGTAGTACTCCTTTCTTTTCCTGCCCATCAGTGGGCATTGAATATCGATTTACTGAGGCTTCCGGTCTTAAACAGTGAAAATGCCAATACGACCGTATATGCCGCCACTGAAAACATTGCCCCATGCAGGTTCGTGGATATGGTCATCGCATTGACCAGTACGGAATAAATGCCGACACAGACCAGCATGAAGAATCCCTGAAATGCCAGGGCGAACAAGCCTTTCAGATAGTTGTTCCCGATATTGCCCCATTCCTTATTGGTCATGGTGGCAAACGGGATCGGTGCCACGGAAGTATAAAGGTAGATCTCAATCATCCTGCCATACATGATCACCGTGATAATCACGGAGAGAATGCTCATGGTAAGGCTGATGAGAAGTGTTTCCATTGCCAGTAAAAACAGTTCCCCGATCTCCATTTCTTCCAGAGATTCCGTCAGGGTAGCAATGGCGGCAGAAGCATCCACCGCCGTACTTCCGGAGATCACACCGGCTGCACCATTTACAATGTGCTGCCCCACATCAAATACCGCCATTGTGATATTAAACGTGTTCGTCACAAGGTAAATCGCCACATACGCTTTAAAGATCCAGAGGAAAATGTTGTAAGTCTCAAACTCATGGAAGTTATTCTTCTGTGTGACCATCGTGATCAGCTCATAACAAAGCACGAACGTGATGATCAGACCGGCGATGGGCACGATCACCGTCTGGGACAGGTTCTGGATGAGGTTAAAAACCCCTGCGTTCCATCCCTGCGGGGTCTGCCCGACCTGACTGGCAATCGTTCCCACCTTATCATTGACCTCCACAAACATCCCTTCCAGACCATTCTGGATCATCCCGATGAGGATCTCCTTGATGGCTTCCGTGATTCGTTCGATAAT
Organism: Ruminococcus sp. 5_1_39BFAA; assembly: GCF_964240875.1. NCBI lineage: Bacteria > Bacillati > Bacillota > Clostridia > Eubacteriales > Oscillospiraceae > Ruminococcus > Ruminococcus sp. 5_1_39BFAA. The sequence goes on from NZ_CAXSVO010000039.1 coordinate 3,783, forward strand.
GGTGTTCATCCATTACCCCATTAACCGAACAGTGTTGCCAGCTGGGGAATCAGGGTAGTTCCCAGCAGCATGATTCCTGCTCCTGCCATGAGCTGTTTGATTCCCTGGCTCTTTGCGCCAGGGTTGTCATTGCCATAACCTTCGAGAAGGTTGATGACACCCCATACGCCAAGACCCGCCCCGATTGCTACGACCAGGGTCTTAAGAGTAGTAATTGCACTGGTAAAAAATGCCATATAAATCACCAAAACTAACTTTGCCGGGTGTAACCGGGAATGAAAAACGCCGGTAACAATACCGGCGCACCCTGTTAGTTATTCCTTTCCTCATTATTTTCCTGCTCATTCCCGTCTCCTGAAAGATCCATTTCCATCACTTCCACCTCATCATCAGGTTTCGGTGTGTACTTCGGATCCAGTTCCTTTTCCACCTGAAACCGGTTCTTCTCGCTGTAATCTGCAAGGATCCGGTAATTCGGGTGTTTGGTTATATCGTATTTGTCCGAATAGAACGGACGGACACCACGGATCTGCAGGATGCATTTCCCGCCGTCCATGACTGCGATCTCATCCTCCGTCATCAGCTGTTTTCCGGTTTTCTGGTAATTCAGCCCGAATGACTTCTGGTTGCTGCGTGTTTCCGAGGTGTTGTAAAGGTCAATCGTCTCCTTCCCCAGAAGCTCACTCATCTCTTTCAGCGTGGTCTTTTCCTTACCTCCAAGGAACAGCATCGTGTCACAATTCCCCAGAATTGTGTCCGCACTATCCTTATACATTGCCTTCAGCTGGCTCTGTGACTGCAAAATAATAGAAGCAGAGATTTCCCTGCTTCGGATGGTGGCAATCAACTTATCAAACTGTGGAATCTGCCCGATGTTGGCAAACTCATCGCAGATGACCCGCACATGGACCGGCAGCCTACCGCCATATTTATCATCTGCCTTATCACAAAGCAGGTTGAAAAGCTGGGACTGCAGCATGGCGATCACAAAGTTAAAGGTGGTATCTGTATCTGACATAATCAGAAACAGTGCCGTCTTCCGGTCTCCCACCTTATCCAGTTCCATCTCATCATAGCTCATGATCTCCCGAAGCTCGGCAATATCAAATGGAGCCAGTCTGGCTCCACAGCTGATCAGGATGGATTTTGCTGTCTTACCTGCCGCCAGCTTGTATTTCTTATACTGGCGTACCGCAAAGTGTTCCGGATTCCTTTTTTCCAGATCCTCAAACAGCATATCCACTGGATTTTTGTAATTCTCGTCATCCTCCCTGGTCTCACTTTCATTCAGAAGGTCGATCAGGGTATTCATGTTCTTCTCGTCCTCGTCCCCTTCATACCAGATCAGGGCAATCAGTGCCGTATACAGCAGTTTTTCTGCTTTGACCCAGAAATCCTCGGTTGCCTTTTCCCCTTCTCCCTTGGTGTTGGCAATAATAACCGTCACCAGTTTCAGGATATCCTTTTCGGATTTTAAGTAGGCAAATGGATTGTAGTGGAGCGATTTGGAGAAGTTAATGGTATTTAAGACCTTGATTACATAAGGCTCATGCACCACCTTCCCGGATTTATCTTTCACAACATTTCCATGCTTGTCTCTTTTGGGCGGTCCTTTGGCTAGCATCTTCCCGCATTCTTCGATCAGTGTTCCCTTCGGGTCTGTGATGACCATGGAACAGTTCATCATCATAATAGAGACCTTTACGAAAAACCTTGTTTTTCCACTGCCGGAACCGCCGATGACGCAGATGTTTTTATTTCTGGCAAACTTGGGGTTCTTCGGACGGCTTTCCATGGTAATGGATTCCGTTGCAGTCAGCGGAATGTTCATCCAGAAATCATCTGCCATAAATGGTTTAATGTCTTCCGCTGTTCCCCACCTGGCGGAACCATACTCCACGCCTTTGCGGAGCTTTTTTGCATCTGCCTGTTTCTGCCAGACCAGTATCTTCACAACTGCAGCAATCCCGGCTCCCACCAGAACATCCATGTAGTAAAGACTTGGCAGAAACCCGGTCAAAATCCGGTCAGCGTGTTCCATGGCATATAATAGTTTGTTTCCCATATCTGCTCCGGGGCTTGCCCGGTACAAACAGGATGCCCTGTCTGCAAACAAAAAGATGAACAGGTACGGAAGATTGGTCAGAATAAGCTTTTTCATATCCAAAGCGGACAGCGTAACTCTGGCTTTTGCTTTCAGCTTGTTGGTCAATCCCCCGGCATTGATCTTTCTCACCGGGATACCTCCTGATGCTTATTCTTGGCTTTGCCCTTCGTCTTCCCTGCAACGATACTCCTGTATGCTGCCAGACGTTTGTGGATGGAAGGACGGTTCGCCTTTTGGATCTCTTTCTGGGAAAATTCACGGAAAGCAGCGGTGATCGCATCCTGGTCACGTCCCTTAAAGAACACCAGATAAACCGGCGGATCTTTGGTCTTATCCTTTTTCAGGGCATAATTGATCCCGTATTTTCTGGCATACCGTTCAAAAGACTTGATGTTCTTGGGTGTGATCTCAATGTTCGTCATCCCGGCATTCTGCTTTGCCAGCTCCTTCACCGTGATTTTCCCCTGTTTCGGCTGATTTTTCTGTGCTTTCTTCTCAGCACTTTTCTGTTTCTGATGCCGCAGGTATGCGGCAATCACTTTTTTCAGCACATCTGCCGTCATTTTTGTGGTACGCACACAAAAAGTCACCGTTTTCTGTGTTACTTCTTCCTGCATGAATTTTCCTCCTTTCAGCGTATTACGTGCTGTCCCAACCTAAGACCATCGGTATCACCCCTTTCATCAAAGAAGGAACCGATCAGCCACTGATCAGACTCTGCATCCGACCGAGCTTTTCCGTTCCTTCTTCTCTTCGCTTATCTGCCCCGCCACAATAGACAGGCACACACATCTCCAATATTCTGCTGTAAATTCGCTTATGGGCTACATCAAGCGATTCATCTTTCATATCATTCAACCCGAGATTTGTTGTGATGATGAGAGGCTTCATTTTACAGTACCTGCTGTCAATCACGTTATAGATCTGCTCCAGGGCAAACTCTGAATTGCGTTCTATCCCCAGATCATCAATGATCAAAAGCGGGTAATCCACCAGATTCTGCACGATCTGGTTTTTATCTGCCTGATAGTTTGTCATTTCATTCAGGATACGGGAGAAGTTCGTCATCATCACCCGCTCCCCCTGTTCCAGAAGGGCATTGGCAATACACCCGGCAAAAAAACTCTTCCCAGTCCCCACCGGACCCATCAGGAGAAGCCCTACATTTTCTTTTTTCATCTTCTCCCAGTTTTTTGCATACTGCCTGGCAATGAGCATCTTATCATTCGACCCATTATCATTTTCAAACCGCCATTCCCAGAACCTCCGGTCTCTAAGTCCCACCGATTTTCTCTGGTAAAGCTCCCTCTGGGCTTCCTCCCTGCGGAGCTGCTCTTCTTTTTCTTTTCTTGCCTGAACCTCGCAGTCACACAGGCAGCCCACTACACGATCCCTTCCCATAAAATTGATCCTCAGCTGTTTTCGTTTTCCGCATACACCACACCGGAGGCATCCGTCTTCCCCAAGAAAATCAGCCACATTCCTGCTATCTGTCATAGACTCTCTCCTTCCTCGAAGTCATATCTTCCAGAACCGGTTTTCAGTTCTTCCCTTCCTGCCCAGAGAAGAAGCGTTGCGAAATGATCCTGATAGATTTTCCCAGTTGATTTCATATAAGCAGAAAGCTGGTCAATCATCCTCTGGCAGTCATACGGATACAGTTTCCGCAGCTCCCGGTATTCTTCTACCGAAAGCCCGACATTTCCAAACCGTCCATACAGACAGGCGCTTTCCTTTTCAGAAGAGCGGCTCTTACTCCTGTCAGTATCATTCTTATCAGTCTTATTTATATCAGTATTACTTGTGGCAAAATTCTTGCACTCCGGACTTCCATTTTTTTGCGTTCCGGACTGCAAGTTTTTTGCATTCCGGACTGCCAGATTCTTGCGTTCCGGACAGCAAATTTCTTGCGTTCCAGAAGGATAATAAACTGCCGGTTTTGCCCGGATGCGTTTCACGAAATTCTTCACATATATCACCGATGGACGGTTGCAGCCCTGCCGGTACCGTTCGATCAGACCAATGCCATGTACACTGTCAAGCTCCCGGAGAAGCTTTGTAACCGTTGTGTGTGACATATGCAGCACTTCCTGAAGTTCAGCTACCGTGTAGATAATATACACATAACCATCAGCATCCACCCAGCCATTTTTCTTTGAAAGGTTGATCCTGTCCAGCAGGATGCCATACAGAAGCTTCGCATCCGTGGACAGCCCTTCAAATTCCTTTTCTGTGAACAGTGCCTTGGGAATACGGAAAAATGAAAACTGCTCGGATTCTTCTACCCGGAAGTATTCATAATCCATTTTTTCATCCTCATTATTCCAGTTCTTTGTTTTTGAACATATTCAGGTACATGTTGAAAACACTCACCAGTTCCTTCAGGTAGATACGTCTGGCACCTTTGTTGCAGGCGTGCATATCTTCAATCCATTCCGGGGAATTTCCGCAGATCACAGCCGTTGTCTCCACGACAGCCATAAATTTCTTCATGGATTCCATCTTGTAGACACGGTTGAAATACTGGCGAATAGCCTCAATTCTATCCGGATCATTTTCCAATAATTCAATCACACCGAATGCCAGGTCCATACCAAATTCACTGGCATCATCTTCAATTGCCTCATCATCCAGGTTACCGTCCTCATCGCAGTAGCATCTGAATTCCATCGGATTTAAATCTTCCGGATTAAACTCGTCCTCTCCCAGATCAGTTGGCGGGACACCGTCCTCCAGATGCCCTCCCTCCGGACAGCCTTCCCTGATAATCTCGATATAGCCTTTTTTCATAAGATCATCTACAATCTCCCTGGCAGTCTCCACCATTTTGTCCATGATCTCCTCTGCCTCTTCCGACGTTACCATTTCCATCAAATCCTTAATTGTCATCATTGCGTTTTCCTCCTCATATTTTGAAATATCATTTATATAGAAACGGTTCGGTCTGCCATTGTCTTTAACAACCCGAACCATGTTTCCCATACTTTCCAGTTCCGAAACAGCGTAATCTACCCGGTATCTGGTACTATTCAAATCCTTGATCATTTCACTTTTGGGATAGATTACATAGAGTTTCCCTTTCTGGTCAACCCATCTGTTCTGTGCTGCATATTTCAGCCGGTCAAGCATGAGGCTGTATAATACCTTTGCCGTAGTGGATAAAGAGCAATATCTCTCTTCCTTAAACAGTGCCTTCGGCACCAGCAGGCATTCTACCGGCACATAATCCTGATTACTCACCATGCTTCCCTCCATTCAGATCAACCATTGCCTCTGTTGAGAAAACAGTCAAATCCAGCATTCCCACAAAAATCTGATAATACAAGGAACAAAGCTCTGCATCATCCCTTACCAGATACAACCCTTCCAGTTCTTCTGATAGATGTCTCATGGCATACATTGTCTGGCAGAGTTCATGGACTTTTTCATAGTCCTGTTTTTCCACGTTCTGCTCCAGACGGTCAACAAAGCGGCTCCAATCTGTAAAGTTGCTGTCCATTACAATCAGGCACTGGAACAGCTCGGTCGCTTCACAGGCAGCCGCCAATACTACATTTTTGATATTGATGGAACCATTTTCATTTCTCATGTGGTTGATCATGTACTCTTTATTTAACATTACCATTGGCTTTTCCTCCTATCGAAACGGCATTTCTTCTTCCATAGATTCCGGGATGTTCAGAAAACCATCCCCTTCCATCGGCTCCGGCATTTTCTCCTGCACTTTTGCACCGGCAAACTCGATACGGTCCGCAAAAAGCTCTGTCGTATATACCTTTTTGCCAGTCTCCTTATTATCGTAACTACCGGTTACGATTTCTCCCTCCACCATCACCTTTGTCCCCTGCACCAGGTAATCACGGACAAACTCTGCTTTTTTTGCAAAGGCTTTCACTGGAATAAAACTGACATCATCTGAGTAATTTCTTCTGACTGCCAGTACAAACTTGGCGATCTTATGAAGACCTTTTTCATTCTGTGTCTCGTTATAGCCCGGATCACGAACCAGTCTTCCGGAAATAATTGCTGTATTCATTACCTCACATCCTCCTATCCTTTCAGTGTTTTATAGCACAGCCCGATACATGGACCACACTTGGCATAACAACAGTCGTAACATTCATCTTTTTCCAGTTCCTCCTGTTCCATTTCAGCCGCAAACATGCTCATAAGCAGTTCATAATCAGTTTTCAGTTCCAGATATTTCTCTTCTGCTTTTTCCATCTTCCTTTTAAATTCCGGAAGCATCTGGCGAAGAGCCGGATGGAAATGTTCTTCTTCATCATCCCAGGCACAATCTGCCATCATACACCTTGGAAATTTTTCATAACTTCCTGCATAATAAGGGCAATAGGAACAGCCCCTTTCCCGGAACATAGCCGGTGTAATAACCGGAAGCTGCCCTCTGATTTCTTTGCTAATCTGTTTGTTTTTGATTCGCTCTCTCATGTTCGTTCTCCTCCGTCTTATTCTTTATGCAAAAGGGGATTGCCCCTGAATTGCCTGCTTTATTGCACATTTCGCAGCTTTGCTGCTCAATGACCGTTAGCTGTCAAATACAAATCCAAACAAGTTTGGCTTTGTGCTTTCCAGCTTTATCGCACAAAAAAAGGCAGGCTTACGAATTTGGTTTTTCGCAAGCCTGCCTCAAATCTACTATTCATTATCTTTTTACTATATACCGGATGGTCACATAGATTGCCCTCACAATATAATATGGAATCATTAGACTTCCTAATAGACCACCCACCATAACACACAATGCAATCATTCCAACGGTACCCCCAACATCATAGCCTCTGGGGATCAAAATGATACACATTTTATGTATTCCAAACGGAAGCCCTGCAAGGAACAGGAACATAAATAAATCTACATTCCCGGTCACTCCCATAATCGTTTTTACCATCCAGAGCCAGAACAGCATAGATACCATCGGTATCAGTGCTTTTTTAATCACATCCTCAATCGTCATCTTTTTGCTCCTTCTAATTTTTTCAATGTTTCTCTGATATTTCTGCAATCTTCTTACTGTATCTTCACTATTCATTTTTACCTTCTCTTTCTACCCACGACTCAAGTAACATAAAGATTATCTCCTCCATCTGATTCTTTGTATATGTCTCTGGGAAATACTGCTTCAGTTTCTTTGCTGGAATCTTCACTTGAAATTTTTCTGTTTTCTCTTTCATACAAATCTGATCAATCTCAAGATATGTCAGTGTCTGTTCCTTTGACATCTGTTTTAATTCCTGTGCCTGCTTCATTGAAGGTACCATGGCATGATTATTCATATATTGGAGTAATAGTTTCTGTTCTTCCAATTTCAAGTAAGATAATTCTACCGCAGTATTGAAAGGAATCTTTTTGTTATCCGCCAGACATAACATTTCCGGAATCAATTCTGTCAGATGGATATATCTCAAAATCTGTCGGGTACTATCTCCGGTATTCTGACTGACTTCCTCTGCCGCCAACTTCTTGCCAACTTGGCAAGAAGTTAAATCACTTCGTTTGCCCTGACGTTTCAATGCATCATATTTCATCTTATAGGCAAATGCCTTTTCACTGATCAACAGTTCTTCACGCTGAATGTTTGAGTCAACCATAATCACCGTCGATTCATCATCTGTCAGGTCCTTAATAATAACTGGCATAGTTTTCAAGCCTGCAATCTCACACGCCCTCTTGCGGCGGTGCCCCGCTATAATTTCATAACCGCCGGTATCCTTTACTCTTACAATACCAGGCACCAAAACTCCATGCGTCCTTACACTCTCAGACAACTCAGCCATTTTGTCATCATCCAGAACCTTAAACGGATGATTTGAGAAAGGATGCAGATTATCCAGAGCAATCTGTTGGATGCCTGCCTGTTCCTCACTTGTTGTTCCGAACAGGGCATCTAATGACTGTAATGGGATTGGCGTTGGCTTCTTTTTACCTGCCATGTTCAAGGACCTCCTCCGTAAAACTCATATAAGCTTTCGCAACTTTACCTTTTGGTTCGTACTTAAAAATACTCTGCCCTTCTCTAACCGCTTCTTTCATCCTGACAGAAAATGGAATATAATTGTCAAACACATGAATTTGATTTCCATATGCATTATGAAGCAGCTCCATATTGTTTCTTGCATCATTTGTATGAGCATCCACCATACTGAAAAGGATACCGGCAATTTGTAGTTTCGGGTTAATCTGTCTTCTGACTTTACCGATTGTCTTCAATAGCTGCTGCAGTCCTTTGATTGGAAGATAGGATGCTTCTACCGGAATCAACACTTCATCCGACGCTGCCAGGGCATTGATGGTGATCATACCCAAAGATGGCATACAATCTATCAAAATTGTATCGTACCGATCTTTTACCCTGTTTAATATCTGTTTCAGGACAAATTCACGGCTCATCGCATTTACAAGCTGAACCTCGGTTCCTGCCAATCCAATATTGGAACAGATAATATCAATACCTTCCTCCATATGCTGGATAAAGCAGTGTTCCGGAATATCTTCATCACTCAACACCATTTCCATCAGCGTTGTTAATGTTTCATTACTGTTATCGCAGTCACGGAATCCAAATCCCGCAGACACATCTGACTGAGGATCAGCATCTACAACTAACACCTTCTTATTCATAAGAGCCAACCCTACGCCAAGATTTGCCGCACATGCGGATTTTCCAGTTCCGCCTTTCTGGTTGACTACGGATATAATCTTTGCCATATTCTTTATCACCTTTCTTTGATCTCAAATAAAAAAGAGGACTGAACCAGACAGCCGGAACTAATGTCCGTGCGAGCTAATTCAGTCCTAAAAATAAATATATTCAGTTATCACCGCTTTCGTGGTATGCAAATCCATATCCAGTGTTCTGGACTTACATTAATTCATATTCTGGAATGACAGCGCTGCCTTATTTTTCCCTTTTCAGGATGTTAAAAATAAGGACTAAATTAGTGCAACCCCTTGTATTTACTGGAGTTTTCTAACTTGTCCCTATTATAACTCGACCATGAGGTGTAATCTTAGGAAGCTGTACACGATAGATGCTGTTGTATTTGTCAACCGCATGCTGGAAGTATTTCTCCCAATGCATTGCCACCATCGGTTTACCGTCCTTATCAAAGCAAAGAAAACCGGAATAACCATCAATCATCGGTTCTACCCTTGGTGGTCTGCGATTTTTCAATATACGCTGAAAGCATTCATATACATCATCCTGCATCGGAATCACTCTTGTACCGGCGTAGGTCTTTGTCGTATCAATATAGACCAACGTTCCAGTCTTCTGCAGCTGGTGGTCAATATTGATGGTTCTGTTCTCCATATCCAAATCCTTAACCGTCAGCCCTGTAAATTCCGAAATACGCATCCCTGTCTTAAACAGAATGTACATACCGTCATAATACTTGCTATAGTGCGTATCATTTTTGATGAAATCAAGGAAAGTTCTTTCCTGTTTTCTTGTAATGGCCTCACGAGTGACCGCATCATTTACCACCACAGTTGCCAGTTGAAATTCAAATGGATTCTTTCTTAATATATCATCATCCACTGCCATCTGAAATGCCGGTCTAACCACCCCTCTGATGGAATGAATCGCCGAATAGCTTTTCTTATCCACCTGCTGCAATCTGATTAACCACTCCTTTGCATCCGACAATCTGATTTTATCAATTCGTCTTGCGCCAAAGGGATCCTTATCCAGCAAATTGATTACGGTACCATAACCAGCTCTGGTTGTATGCTTAACACCTGTCTTGGTTGCAATATATTTCTTTACCAAGTCAAGAACTGTCAAGCCTGCGCCATCAGGAGTAATCATATCATTCAAATCCCTGTTGATTACTTTCTCCTGCTCTCGTAAAGGTGCATTATCTCTTTTTCCGGCTGGGATACTATCCGTAGCTACCAATCTCCAGCTGTAAACCGTCTTACGCTTTCCATTGCCATCTATATATCGGAACTTGTATCGTCCATCCGCTTCTTGGCTCTCTCCTGTGCGAAGAATGCGATTTTTACTATCGCGTCTTTTTTCGCTCATTGAACATCGTCTCCTTTCAAAATCGGGAGAGCCTTGCTGCTTAATTCATATAGCGCATAGTATGTATCCGACTATGTATTGATAGTGTACCACAGACAAAGCTCTTTTTCCACAAGAAATTTAAAAATTTTTTGAACTAAATCACATTCATCTGACTGTCCATATACTTCTCAAACTGCTCACGCTTAATCAGCGCTCTGTTGCCGTTCCAGAGAACAAAGTCAGCATCTGAATGTTCCTGTACAAAGAGCTTTAATTTCTTATATCCGATACCGAAGTACTCCGATGCTTCATTCAATGTTAATGTGTATTTCTGCCACCAGGGCAGTTCTCTCTTTTCCGTCATATCGACACCTCCATAAGATAGTAAGGTTCTTCCCTTCTATCTTCCTAAGCGCCTTTTGCCGAGATAATTCCGGTGAATGACGCAAAAAAGACAAAAAAAATAAGACCTGCAGATATCTCTATCTACAGGCCATCTGTCTAAGTTTTCGCTATTTGATTTCTCCTTCTATTTTATTTGCCTCTGACACCGCTTTTTCTATCTTCTCGATAAGTATAACCATATTGTCTCTATAGTTTTCAATCTGCATATCTATCTTATCAATATCAGAGCCTAAAACAGCTTTCTTTCCATAGAATCTAATTGCACGTTCCCATTCTAAATCTCCAATCTTTTTATGGATAAAATCAAATTCTTCCTTTAGCGCCTTTAATTCTGCTGTCAATTTCTTCTCCATCAGCTCACTGTCCCTTCATATTATTCATCTTCAATCTCGTCATCATATATTTCAACGTCAATATCCTCGTAATTGTATGCTCCCATGGGATATTCCCATATACTACCGCTCACTCTAAAACGTTTTCCACATTCTTCACATTCACAATCAGGCCAATCAAAAGTATACGTTATTTGAGGTCCCATTTGCCTTTCTTCATCAAAACTCTCGCAGTCTTCTTCAAAATCCATATTATTCTCGGCGCCACAATAAGGACATGCTATAGCTCTCTTCAAAGATATATGATCCATTCCATAATCCTCGTATTCGTCGTATTCCATGTCATCTGGATAATCAATTTTAGAATATCCCTCTCTATCCTTCAGAATATTTTTGAAATACTTTGTATTCTCGTAATACGCTTTAAGAGCTTTCCTAAATATTTCTGATTTGGCTTCACCAGTCTCTTCACTGCAAAAACTTAGCATCTCATCTTCCGCATCATTTAAGCGTACTCGATACTGCTTATCCCTGCTATCTTCCTTTGGAGGTCTCCCTGCCATATAAAATCACCTACCTTCTATTATTTTATGGATATCCAATAATTATATAATAATTGGATATCCCATATTTGTCAAGCATTTTTGGATATCCGTTTTTAAAATTCTTTCTATATAATAATCCGCAAATAATCGTAAAAATAACATTCTCTATATTTTCTGACAATAATCCAGACTAATCCATCCTGCTCCAGACTTCAACCTTCCCCACCCTTTATCAGAACCCTTTCCGCTCTTCACTTCTATGATGGTAAATACACCCTTCCCAGTATATCTTCCAGTTTTAGCAGTATTCGTTCCGGCTCCCTTTCTGATATTCAAGTCATCAATACTGACCTTCACCATGAATGGACAGTCCGCATTAGAAAACTCTGCAGCCAAACCACTTCCACCAGTAACCTCAGCCCCATACACTGCCTTGCCATTCCAGTCATACACAGTATAGCCTTCATGTTTATCAGCCATTGCCTTAGCATTATCAAGTACAGTATAAGCACCAAGCTGAGAGCCAGCATCCTTCCAAGACTTCCTTACCCTGTAATACTTCACCACAGCATCCGAAGCACCAGAATTCTTCACATCCCACTTAGTCAGATTCCATCTTTCGATGATACCGCAAAGCTTCTCCACATAAGTAAGACTGGTAGCATAACCACCGTCCTTAATGATCTGCACTGCTTTCTTATAATCTGAGCATCCTTTCAGCCCGTCATATCGGAGCTTCTCTCCATTCTTAGCGCCGAGCAGATAAGCACTGTGATCCGCAATGGAATCACCCACATTCGGATATTTTCTGAAGTCCGCTGTGACTGTCACATAGCTTCCATCTGCCTTCTGCTCCTGTGTCTTCTTTTTATAAATGCTCACACCATCCCAGACCGAACCACTCCAGGTATTACCGGAAAGTGACTTCTTCATTCCAAAACAGTTATTGGCTCCCAACGCAAGCTCACTCTTTCCATAACCGCTCTCCAGAATAAACTGGGCCATAGACACCGAAGCAAGAATCCCTGATTTTTTCTGATCTGCGGTAAACAGGAGGCCAACCTTTGCAAGCACCTGTTCTTCTGTCAGCCCCTGAAATTCTCCGGCCTGCATCCCTGATGAAATCACTTCCACATTTCCGCTGCCAAGTCTTGAAGTAACCTTCGCAGCCAGATCTCCCAGTCTCGCATAAAGCCAGTCTCCAGGACAGCTCTTATTCGCAAACCACCGGTGCACGGTAATGAGCATTTCATCCGCCTTCGGCTGATAATTCAGAGACTTATTTTTATCACCAAACCAGAGCAGTTTTTTCTTTCCATTTCTTCTGCAGATATCCTCACACAGATCAACCAGACGGTCATAAACCACCTGATGCATAGCATACGGTTCCGCCTTGTCAGAAGCACATTCAATTGTCACTGCCCTCTGATCATTCGCATTACTGGACGTACACCAGGAGCGATTCTTCTCTTCCACATACAATCCGATCCGGCCATTCTTATCAATTCCATAATTCGAAGAAGCCTTGGTAGAAGATTTATGAAACCAGTCCCCCAGACCTTCTGCTGTACACTGACCTACTACACAGTGCGGCGATATTCTGTCAATCTGCTCCGTTCTCAGTCCGGAATGGTTCGGACTGAGCAACGTATACGCCACCAAAGAACTATTACTGTATCCCATAATCATTCACCTTCTTCCTCATCCTCTGATGCATCATCGGAGACTCCCTCACTTTTGTCATGCAGCTGTTCCAGCACATCCTTCATCTTCTGCGGGATCGGCAGCCCCAGATGCCCTGCATTCTCCAAAAGGCTCACACCCTCATTGGAAATATAGAAAAAAATCACTGCTGTCCTCAGCACAGATCCGTTCCCGATCACAGCCACATCCAGAATATTCGCCATTCCCACCAGCAGAAAGATCAGCACCTTCCTGCAGATCCCCCGGAATCCCACCTCACTGGAAAGCGTATGATCCGCAAAAGCACACATCACCCCGGTCAGGTAATCGATCACCACAAAAGCAATCAGGGCATACAGAAGCCCGTCACAACCTCCCATAAACCAGCCCAGCCATCCGCCTACAGCCATAAAAACCATCTGAATAAAGTTCCAAAATTCCTTCATGCCAGAATCCTCCTCCCATGAAAAAAGCAGCCCCCATTTCTGAGAACTGCCGTAAATAAGTTTTCTATCTTCATGCCTTACGGCAGAAAGACCTACATTGTTTCCTCCGTCAGCGTATACGTGATCTTCATGGTCTTGTCCGTATTCTTCACCACCGCTGACGAAAGATTATTGATACTTGCCAGATAGGGCGTCAGAAGGTAAGCACACCTGTGCTCCTTCCCGTAACTGCCGCCCCACATAAACACAAAGTTCTTATACTGAAACAAAGGCGTTGCCATAGCTTCAAACCTTGCGCTCCCCTGTGTCTTGATCACCCGGTCATCCGCCGTAATCTGGAAATCCCCTGCCACGATCATGTCCCCAAGAAGTGTCATATACACCTCACAGGAGCCGTCCTCCCCAAGAGATTTCAGCTTGGAAGTAAAGCCCAGCGGGATCAGTGTCACATCCGCTGAATTTGCAGTATTGATCTTATAAACTCCCTTCTTATCGTAAGAAGGCACATACAGATACCCTTTCCTCACACAGCATTTTACATTCCGTTCCGGATAGGAACTGTCCTTTGCCCTTGTGCCTACTTCCGAAAGCTTCGCCTTGGACAGTGTCCAGCTTCCCTCCGTAAAGGAATAATCCTTTTTGGAGATCCGGATCCACACCATCTTCGCATCCCCGGAAGAATTCGGCTCATTGGAAAATCCATACCAGTACCCGTCATGCCCGTCCATAAATTCCCCGTACTTTGTATAATCCCCCAGGAACGTAAAGCTTTCCGTTGTCAGCGTCTGCTCTTCCAGTACGGTATACGTGGTATCATCCAGCTTCTCATTCAGCCCGATGTTAAACACCGGGATCCGGATCTTCGTAATGGTCACACTGGAAGTCCCAAAGGTGATGGAATACAGCAGGTTCTTTTCAAAATCCAGCTCCACTGCCTCAAACAGTGTCATCTGCTTCGCCTTCGGGATATCCCCGATATCCACCTTTTTCAGAAGCAGGAATGTGCTGGCATCCCCTGCCGCACTGCCAAAAGCATTCTGCCCGCCCAGGGCACTGGTCAGTGCCACCGCTGCAATATTCCCATTCCCCTGGCTGGGAGTAAATTCCCACACAAACTTATATCCATTATCCAGCCTCTTGCTCTCCGTCTGGTTCAGGCTTCCCCTTGCCACATTGGAACCGGAATTAACATTATTGGAAGCATAAGCCACAGGCAGGTTCTTCCCCTGCTCGTAAATATGGTCCGCCTTTTCTTCCAGCACTGCCGGAAACAGCAGGATCCCTCCGATCATGTTCGGGCAGATGGGAAGCAGCGTCCCGTTCCACAGAACAGAATTGTCATACTCCCCGCTGGCTTTCAGATAAATCCCCATGGGATTCAGCCCCAGAATATTATTCACTGCCTCCGTGATCATGTTCGTCTCCTGCACGGTTTCCACCGCACCCGTATTCGTATCGGTCAGTTCAATGACCATTTCACCTTTTAACTTCATCACACACCCTCCATTTCTACCGGCCTGCAGAAACCGCTGATTCCCGCTCTCTCAGCAAAATACACCTCAAAGCCTCTGTTCACCGTCTCCTTCATCTGCATGGACAGCGAATCCCGGAAGCCATTCACATTCAGGCCTCCGCCAATGGCAAATCTCGTGGTATAATCTTCCACCTCAAGCTTTCCGTCCCAGGCTTCCCCTGCAGCCATAGCCTGTCCGCTGACAGAAGCAATGCAGTCTCCCACATCAACCTTCCCACTGCCATTCTCCATCCAGAGATACACATTGAACGTATTCGTATAATTGGCAACGATCTTCTCAATGGGATAATACAGTGACAAAATATGTTTCCCGGAATGCCAGGTCTCCACCGGACAATGCTCCACAATCTCCTCATTATTAAATTCAAAGACCACATGACAGAACGCCTGTCCGTCCTCCTGCCACTTCACCGGCAGCCTCACATCCACAGAAACCTCCGAACCACCCCCTGATCCGGATCCGGAATCTGATCCACCAGAGACATCATCCGTACTCCCTGTATTCTCATTCCCGGAAGTATTTCCAACTTCATTCCCTGCCACATCATTTTCAGAATTTCCTGCATCCGATGTCTCCCCGGTTCCATCAGAACCACCCGTACCACTTCCAGTTCCGCCGCTTCCGCCCGGAAACGGAATCACCACAGTCCCGGCAGCCTCTGCAGATCTCTCCACTGGATCCGCAGCCACATCCACAACAACCTGTGCAAAAAACTGCATATGGTTTTCCTCAGAAGAAGCAAACTGAATACTGATCAGCTTTACCTTAGTCTGCCCGATCTCATGTGCGGAAGCATTGGTAAACGTGTGGATCCCGATCTTCCCCGTCTTCGCATTGTCTTCAATCTGGTTCAGCAGCCCCGAAATATTCTTGTCATTCCTTGACTTTGCCTGAGCCAGCCTCGGATTCTTTCCCACGCATTTCAGGGTCTGCTTTCCCCCGATCTTCTGTCTGATGGAAGTGATACAGGTGATCTGTCCCTCATCCGCCTGTCCTCCTGCAAATGTCAGCACATCCCCCGGATCCAGTGCAGGATTCCCAATAGTATCCGAATCAAACGGCACATACCGGATCACAGACAGATCTGCCAGGATATTCCTGCACAGCATCTCCCTGGTCTCCTTTAACCCAAACTGCAGAAGCGGATTCACCCCCAGATTCATAGTCAGCCCATTATCCGGATCCAGCGCATAATACTCTGCAATCTGCGTCTGCTTATTGGTAGAACTCACCGCCGTATACCTGGTGATAAAATCTGAAAAGCTGGAAGAAAACCGGTGCCTCTGCTCCACCTTCATCACAGGATCCTTCCCGTACTTCCTCAGTTCCAGCTTCCCCTCCCGGTTGATAATAAAGAAACCTCCCAGAACCTGTGCCACATAAAACAGCACGTCCCGGCAGATCTCAATATCATTTTCAGTATAAACAGAAAGCGTCACCCCGCCATTCGGCATGGCATCAATCTCCGCCCTCTTATTCGCAAACTCCACTTTGCATCTCTTACAGCACAAAGCAATAAAATCATAAGCAGTCCCCACAGTCTCAAACCCGTTGAAACTCTTATCAAACCGCAGCATAAAATCATACGCCTTCAGTTCCAGGCACTTTGCCAGACGGTTCGCTTCACTGACCTCAAAAATACCCATCGGCACATCTTCCACCGAACCATCTGCCAGCACCAGATGAAACACCAGTGTCACCAGCGCATCCTCCAGCGTGTACCTGTCAATATCACTCAGAAGAGTGATCCCCATCTCCGCAGCATACACTGTTCCCAGTTCAATCTCAGTGCTTCCGCAGCACTGCCTGGAAATATACCCAGAACCCTTCACAATCTCCTTCGCCCCGAACTCATACGTCATTCCGCCCTTGGTAACGATCGTACCCGTCCAGAAATATTTCCTTGTATTACTCCTGACTGCCCTCAGAAAAGCATCCGACACAGGATACATCCCGCCACCTCCATTTCCCCACGAAAAAAGCACCAGCCAACTGCCTGATGCCTTCGTAAAAATAATCATCCTATCTGTTATAAGTCCAGTGTTTCAAATACCACTCATGCAGTTCTTCTGTTGTCTTACAGCAGTCTGCAATTTCTTCCCCATGTGATATCCACTGGCAGGTTTCCCGCCGGAATGTATCAATATCCAATGCATAAAACTTGTATGTTCCGCCCCGCATATGCATCACTTCATCATCACACTGGAACTCAAAATAATCATCCCTGTCCAGAACAACCTTTCCCGTCAGATTCCATATCCCTGACCACGGGGGACCACCATCCCCCGGAACACAGAAGGACAGCCTTCCATCTTCCAGAATAACAGGAGCCACTGCAATATTTTTCATCCGCGGCATATATGGCTGTTCAAACCAGTAAGCTTTCTTCTCATCCATTCTTCTTCATCTCCATGATAGCCACCTTCCCTGCAAACTGAGATTTGTCTTTATCTTATTTATCAAAATACTTATCACAGTATTCAAGTGATAGATTGATAAACTCCTGCAATTTATCAATATCATTATACATTCCATGGTTCGATTTTGGAAATTCAACATAATCGTATGGCACACCATTCTCTTTCAATGCATCTATTAAAGGGTATTTAAGTTGAGTCGGCACACAATGGTCGATTAGTCCATACCCCATTAAGGTCGGCACCGAGTTTGCATCCACCAAATATGTAGGCGAAACAGAGTAAATATACGGAAGATACTCTTTTGATGCCATCATTTCATCTGTAATTCTAACCCCTGTCATCATGGTTGCAAAATCCGCATCTGTGGTTATATGGTCTATCGATCTCAGCAAACTCCAATCGGATGGCTCAAATGAAGCAGGACCTGCGAGTTGAAAGACAAACTTTACTGGGATTGCAGAAATGTCAGCATTTTTATATGCATAGTTCATCGCAAGTGTTCCACCTGCTGACACCCCACAGGTAGCCATTTGTGTTAAATCAATTCCAAGCTGCGATGCCTGCTCCTTGATTGCGGCAACACAACTTAGAATTTCTTCATTCATTAACTCAAGACTGGCGTTGAGTAATTCTTCTTCACTTTTTTCCTTCTTTGATTGCAATGTATAATCAACCGTTGCTGTTACGTATCCTTTTGACGTATAATATTTGCACCACGCATCGCCATCTTCTTTGCTCCCGGAATTAAAACTTCCTCCGTGTATATAAAGAATCAGGCATTTTGACTCTGGCGTATCAAGATTTTTCGGCACATACAAATCATATTTGTGGTCGCTCGAATTTTCATAATCAAGATTTTCATACACACATCCTACTGTATCATTCCATTCAACTTGAATAAGCTTCATCGGTAAAGACCCAAGACGTTGAATGTTGATGAGCATACCCACAATAAAGGATACAACAAACAGAAAAATCAACATACCTATTTTACGATTTTTGTTTGTACTGAACATGACATTTCTCCTTATATGATGTGGTCTAAAACAAGTTTTCCGGTAATACCGCCAAGTATTACACCGGCGATAATAACTCCACAACTAAGGAGAACCCATGCTAAAATTTGTTTCTGTTTTGTATTCATACTTATTTATCTCCTCAATTTCAGATTGTCATTTCTGCAATACTATCATTTGATTGTCATCAAGTTTCTTTGACAACTTTCGATTTGATTCTCCCATTATACCATCTCGCTACATCTCCTTCAACGTAAAGCTCACCGTCCACAGCCCCTTATAACTGGTATCCTTTTTCAGCTTCGCCTTATACCCCGTCACATACATCTCCGCCAGTTTCAGTTCCGCTGTCTCCACATCAAAATACTGCACACTGATCTTATCCTTCTTCGCATACACCGCCAGCTTCTTAAGCCACTTCGCCGTAACAGAAAACGACACCGGAATGCTCACAACGCCATGCCGCACCACATCCCTCTGTGTCGTCCCTGCCTCTGTCTCACCGCCGGAATCCGCTTCCACATCCTCCAGTTCCACCTCATAAGAATCCGGAAGCGGCAGGTTCTCCCCGTCAAACACAAGATACTGAAAAAATGCCATCCTATCTACCTCCGCTCCTCAGACTCATTCTCTGCTGTGCCGTCACGATCACTTCATCCAACAGCTGGTTACCCAGATAAACCGGAATCACCAGATCCCCCTGCTGTCCTTTCTGATCACCCAGCACATCCTTCAGCGCCGCCACAATACCGGCTGTCAGATCCGCACTGCTGAGCGTTCCCGTACCGGTCATCACACCGCTGTCTGCCACAGCCATCTGCGGCGAAACCACCATATCCGCAGCCACACTGTTCACAGCTGCCTTCACCAACCCCCTGCTCTTCTCAATCCCCTCAGCCAGACCGCTCATAAAGTCCGGCATCCAGCTCTCGAAATCCGTCAGAGGACCTTCATCCGGCACAGAGAAATGCAGATGGGAACGGATCGTATTTGCCACATCCGTTACTGCATTGGCAACTGCACCAATACAGCTCCGGATTCCATTCACAATGCCATTGATGATATCTGCGCCCCAACGCCATCCGGCAGACGCAAGACCCGTAATATAATTCACTGCATTTCCCAGTCCGTCCCGAATCGTATTATAAATACCGGAAATCGTACTCCGGATTCCGGACCACATGGCATTAAAAGCACTGGAAACCGTATTCTTAATCCCGTTTACCACAGAAGAAATCGTATTCCTGATCCCATTCCACACGGAATTGACAGTACCCCTGATTCCATTCAGTACGGTAGAAATAATTGTCCGGATTCCATTCCATACCGTAGAAATTACCGTCCGGATCGCATTCATCACCGTAGTAATGACTGTGCGTATACCGTTCCATGCACTCTGCAAAAATGTCCGGATCCCGTTCACCACATTCGTAATGACAGACTTAATCCCATTCCAGACAGAACCCAGAAATGCTGAAATCGCATTCCACACCGCCGTAATCGTAGCACGGATCCCATTCCACGCTCCCACAAGGAAATTAGAAATTGCAGTGACAACTGTTGTAAACACTGTCTTAATCCCAGCCCACAGACCGGAAAAGAAATCACGGATGCCATTCCATACAGCCACCGCTGTATCCCGGATCCCGTTCCATGCAGAAACCAGAAACTGGGAAACCGCCGTCCATACCTGAACAGCGACTTCCTTAATCTCATTCCACAGCCTGATCCAGAACTGCCGGAACTCCTCATTGGTATTCCAGAGATAAATAAACGCCGCCACTAAAGCTGCAATGGCAGCTATCACAATAGCAATAGGATTCGCCATCATCGTGGCACTCAGTGCTGCAAAAGCACCCTTCACCGTACTGATCGCACCGGCAAGCTTCGGTGCCCATGTCATAATCGTTCCAATGGCCGAAAGGGTCTTGCCTATGATGATCAACACAGGACCCAGAGCCGCAGCCAGAAGTGCAACGATCATGATCACACGTTTCACCCCGTCCGGCATGGCATTCAGCACGTCCACCATCCCCTGCAGTCCGGAAACAATACTCCGTACCGCAGGCATCAGCAGATCCCCAAAAGAGATCGCCAGCTCCTGAAGCTGTGACTTCAGAATAGTCAGCTGTCCTTCCAGATTATCCTGCATGGTGTCCGCCATGTTCTTTGCGGCATCCTTGCAGTTATTCACCGCCCCGGACACCTTTGCAATATCCTCCGGTGCCGCATTCATCAGTGCCAGGAAACCTGACATGGCATTCTTTCCGACCAGTGCCTCCGCATTGTTCGCCTTCTCTGCCTCAGTCATTCCGCCAAAAGCCACCCTGCAGTCAGCCAGGATCGCAGACAGGCTCCTCATGGATCCGTCTGCATTCGTGGTAGCAATGGTCACATCCCCGATCGCCGCACCCGACAGCTTCACATCCCCGGTCAGGTTGGTCATAATGGAACGCATGGAAGTACCAGCCTGGGAAGCCTTGATACCCGCATTCCCCATCAGCCCGATAGCTTCTGCCGTATCCTCAACCGAAAATCCCAAAGCCCCTGCAACCGGCGCACAGTACTTAAACGTCTCACCCATCATGGACACATTGGTATTGGCATTGCTGGAAGCGGCCGCCAGCACATCTGCAAAATGTCCCGAATCCGCTGCAGTCAGCCCAAAAGCCGTCAGTGCATCCGTCACAATATCAGAAGTCGTTGCAAGGTCTTCCCCGGATGCCGCAGCCAGATACATAACGCCTTCAATACCTGACAGCATATCTTCCGTCTTCCATCCGGCCATCGCCATGTAATTCATGGCATCCGCTGCCTCAGTCGCAGAGAACTTCGTTTTGGCACCCATCTCCCTGGCCTTGTCCCTGAGCTTATCAAAATCAGATCCCGTTGCCCCGGACACAGCCGCCACCCTGCTCATTGCAGAATCAAAATCAGCGGCAGTTTTCACTGCCGCCGTTCCAAGCCCCGTCACCACTCCCGTCACAGGAAGCAGCTTCTGTCCCACAGAAGAAATCTTGTTTCCAACTGTCTGCAGCTTCTCACCGGTCGCCCCGATTTTCTGTAAAGCAGTCGCAGACTGGTTCGCCTGCTCTTCCAGACTCCGCAGTCTCTGTTCCGTCTCAACGATTTCCCTCTGCAGGGCATCATACTGATCCTGGGAAATCGTCCCGTTCCGCAGTGCCTCATCTGCCTGCTGCTGTGCAGTCTTCAAAGTCTCCAGCTTTTCCCTTGTCTCAGAAACCGCCTGTGCCAGCAGCCTGTGCTTCTGCGCGATCAGCTCCGTATTCCCCGGATCCAGCTTCAGAAGCTTCTCCACATCTTTCAGCTGGCTCTGCGTATTCCTGATCTCCGTATTAACCCCTTTCAGGGCAGTCTGCAACTTCGTGGTATCGCCGCCAATCTCGACAGTGATCCCCTTAATTCTGTTCCCTGCCATACGGCTCACCCCCAAAATCTCATAAAAAAAGGCACAAAAATACCCGGATCACTCCGGGCACAAAAAAAGCACCTGCCATCCTGACAAATGCTTTCATTATCGTCTTCATTTTTTTTCAACAAAAATTAAACTTTCCTCTGCAAATCCCGCTTTGAGGAAAAGCCCAAGGGACTTTAATGTCCCTTATGCTTTTCTCTTTTCTTTTGCTGTTTCAACTCAAACATTCGCTGTTCTTTCGCCTCTTTTTTCTTGCGGCTTTTCTCTTTATGCTCCTGTTTGTTCTGTTCCTGCTATAATTTCAATGCCTGCTGCGATTTTGTACCAATGCCGGTTTCCAGCATCTGCTTTTTTGCTTCTCGCTGCATCCGTTTCGGATTTCTTTTAATATCCTTTACAATAGTTTCAACAGCCGGACTGAATTTCAAACTGAAATAGTATTTTTGAATATATTCCTGTACTTCGTAATCTTTTGGTTCTGCACCAAATGTTGCCTTCGCCACAGATAGTTTACCATCTTCAATACGCTCAAATACGCCTACCCAAAATGGTTCTTCAAAATATACCGTCAGTTTTCCATTTACTTTGTCCATGAGAATCCCTCCTAAAATAAAATGAACAAAGAATGGACAACCCGGAGGGGCAGGTTACTTACCCTATTTACATAGGACGGCTGGGCTACCTACCAGCTCTAATACATTTTTAATGTACATTGCGTTTTTATCTTTGTATTTATAATCAAGCCATATGGCACGATTAACTTAATTCAGTAAATTTTGCTTTGATAAAACCATTATACCCTTTCTGAATCATCCTGTCACCATATTTCATCAGATCAGAACCTGTCGAATTATCAGCACCTTATAAAAATCAGCACCTTTTGTCTTGATGAAACCATTCGTCTGGATTATCATACGAAA
>NZ_CAXSVO010000040.1:0-25462 GCF_964240875.1 Ruminococcus sp. 5_1_39BFAA
GACAGCAAAACCTTACATATCTATTTCTTATCAGAAAGATTCACTTTCCAAAGACACAAGATTTTTTACAGCCTCAAAAGAAAGATTCCGCGAAGAATCTTTCTTTTTTTCTGTTTCCTGTTAGCGCTGTCTTTTCCGATCAACGCGCCGTTTATCGTACCGCTCCGATCCACTTATCCAATGCTGCCACCAGTTTCGGAAGTTCTATTGGCTTTGCAACGTGATCATCCATTCCCGATAGGGTTGCCTTCTGAATATCATCCGAAAACGCATCCGCGCTCATTGCCACAATGGGGATCTTCCTCAGGATATCCATCAGCACCATATCGTAATAATTTTCCGGTTTGCTGAGAAGGGCATCCACTGCCTGTTTTCCGTCTCGCGCCTTTTCCACCTGGATTCCCACATATGACAGCAGCTCCTCTGCAATTTCGATGTTCAGATCGTTGTCCTCCACAAGCAAAATTCGTTTACCACTGTAATCCGACTGCACAAACTCCTCAATATCCGATGCTTCCTCGTCATTCTGGTGTGCAATCACGGATTTCAGTACATAAAGCAGCCGGGATTTGAACAGAGGCTTGGCAATAAACGCATTCACTCCGGCTTCTCTTGCCTCCTGTTCAATAGAAGACCAGTCATAGGCAGAAAGAATAATGATCGGAACATCATTTCCCAGTCTCCTCCGTATCTCCCTTGTCGTTTCCACTCCGCATTTTCCGGGCATCTTCCAGTCAAGAATGACGACGGCAAATGTAGCCGCTCAAAATTTGCGTCAAAACTTCTCATTTTTCTTGTCAAAAATTCTGCAAATATTTCCCGTTTTAACCACAAAAACAGAGAGAATAAATCTCCCTGTTTTGTCATTTATCTTTAATATTAGTTAATTACTTATCACCACTGATTTCTCCATCAATATTACCTGCGTTCCTTCCGTGTTGCATAATCTCAGGCACATCAATGATGATTCTTTGTGCAATTGCTTTTGCTCCGATTTCATTAGGATGAATACCATCAGAATTTAGATAACCGTCCCACCAAGTACCATTTTCATCAACGCCTACTGCCTTATAAGCATCAACATAACGCTTACCACTTGCTAATACTATATCATTTACAGCTTTATTTTCTGCAAGCCTTGCACTCACACAAGGTACTTTATACAGAACGAGTTCTGCATCTATACCATCGCATAATCCAGTAATAGTAGTGAGATTTGAGGCGTACACACTTCCACTATCATTCATTCCTTCGCAACAAATAATCATCTTAGGACTTCCGCCAAGCTCAATCAGTTTCTGCAATTCTGAAATCATTGAACTTGTTCCAATTCCTGCCATACCATCTACAAGAATCCCATCTGTATATCCAAGGTTTTTCAGCTGTCCAATTACTCTGTTTGATGCTACACCAAAATAACTGTCTCCAAAAATCCAAATAGGACATTTTGCATCTAGTGAAATAGCAGAAAGTTTTACATCTGTCATATCCTGTTCACCAATAACAAATGGTGTCCCATTTTGTTCAAACTTCCATGGAATATTTAATGTAGCGCTTCCACCGTTTGTGCTAAGAGTTACGTTACATACGCCATTATTGTCGATATATAAAGATACTGATAATGCATCACTAATTGTCAAGCCATGCTCTACAATGCTAATTGTAGAAGTGGATAATTCATAATGGCTATATACAACATTTGTATTATCAATTTCTAACCAATCTCCACGATAACTCTGATATCCTTTTCCAACGCTGACTTTTGTAAAGGTATCAAAACTCATATCAGCTGTAATAGAAATTCCTTTTTTCAAGTGCTGAGGAAATTTTGTAATTTTTAATGCTGTGTTGGCTTCCAAAGTATCATCACTTACTGATAAGCCATTAGTACCTTTTAACGCTTCAACTTTTGAATTAGATGCAGAAAGATAAGGTGTAATAAATTCCTTTCTCAAAATCTTTTCACCATAATCAAAGAATCTGAATGGCGATATTGAAGTAGGAAATACCATTGTATTTTCGAGATTTCCACTACTTATTGCATATCTAAAATACTTAGCATTAACAAATGTTGGTGTTTCAGCAAGCACTTCTTTAGTAAAATCTACCATATAAATATCTACTAAATCTCTATCGGCATACCATACAGTTCTTGCTTGTACTTTATTAAGTAGATTATCATAAATCGTTAATGGTTCGGAAGGTAACTCTATCCAATCTGTGGTATCGTAATTAGGATTAACACTATATCCGTAATATCCTTTATTGATTATTTCGGGATTCATGAGATTATACAGGTATGTTTCAAAATCTTTTCTTACATCTTTTTCAATCACTTTGTTGTCATAATAAAAATTAGTTATATTTGAATTATCAAAAGGCAAATAATTAACCTGCTTTGCGTTAGATACTTCATATAACATCATATTTGTATTGTGGCTTTCGCAAAGTCTGATATATCCATCTAAAGTTGAAGTAAATACTTTATATCCAGGTTCTAAACTGGTTAAGGTTGGCTTTTCTACATAAGCTTTATTGATATCGTATAGTGCTAAATGAGTTGCATTTGCTTTAAATGCATACATATGGTCTTTTTTGATTTCAATAAAATCAGTAGCATTATATGAAGTATTTTCTATCATCTTACCACTTAATGAATCAACAAAATAACCCTTACTTATTGTCTCGATATTAACTCTGTTATAACTACTAACAACAGCAAAGCCTACTTCTTTTAAGTCATCTAAAGCCTCATTTATCGAAGCAGTTGCATCCTCTGCTGCCTGCTTCGTGTTCTTGATCTGCTCCCTCACTGCATCACCAGCAGTCTCGTAGGTCTTTCCATCAGCTCCGACACGGATGTCTGATAGCTCTGCATCGCCTGTTGTGCTTCCTGCTTGCAGTTTGGTGAAATTATCAATTCTTCCCAAAGCCGTAGCTACATTCTCTTCATTTGACAATGCTTTCTTCAGCAGGTACGCATCGTTGCATAACAATTTGTCAATTATTTTGTTTACAAAGGCAGCTTCCACCCGATCCTTCTTTTGGATCTCCTCCATTGTTTTTGTATAAACTTCATTAACAATATGTTGACTCATACTACCACCTCAATTCATTACAGCAATCAGGAAGGTCATTTCCATCCCTGGTTTCTTTTCTCTGGTTTCAAAAACTTTCATAGCTACCAGATCTCCGTCCTCATCAAATAATGCTGCTTCATTGATCTGATCATCTACAAGCTCATCTATTTTAACTGTATAACTGTAGTTAATTCTCGTATCACTATCACGATCGACTACTTCAATTTCTTTTTTTAATAATTCGTTGTGCAAAGATGTTTCTGTTCCAAGCAGTTCAATGATTTCTCCATCTTCATTCACTGCCCCATTTCCTAATGCCATATACTTTATTGTTGGCATTGTCTTTTCAGATGACTCACATACATCCGTAAGTTTCTTCCTGTATGACTCTGATATAATATACCTCATAAAAAGATTTCCTCGCTTTCCCCTGGTTGAAATTCACGAGATCCATCAAAGCTATACGTCCCATCAAAGAAACAGATATCCTGATCTACCGTCAACTTAGCACCAGCATCATGATCCAGCGCGCACTCTGTAGTACATATATATCGGTAATTATCTTTTGATTCTGAGCATTTTACATCTCTGACATTTTTCCGTAAAACATTGAAATCCACATCAAGAGTTTCATCGAGTAAATCATACACAAACAGGTAAAATTCTGCCCACCGGTCAGAGTCCCCAGTTACATCTGGAAGCCAGTGACATTCTGCTTTTTTTATTCCTGTTGCCTTCGCTGCTAATACTACGCCTTCTTTTGTTCCTCCAAGATGCTCTATTTCATCGGCCATGGCTATCCTGCTACGGTACTCTTCGTTTTTTTCATTTTTATACTGCGTCAGATCTCTGTCCTCACCATAAAATAAAAGCAGTTCGTCTCTACAGGTCGCAACGGTCGTATCATCCACAGCTCTTAACAAATCTTTTTTTACTTCATCAAACCACAGACCTATGACTTTACAAAAAATATACCATTGATTGATACTCTTTTTGAGCTGCTTAAATGGTGCAGGCAACAGATAGTAAATATAATCAGCGAATTTCTGAAACATCTTACATTCTCCCTTTTACAAATTCATGGCTGTAACGTTGATATCACCAGCGATAAGGACAGTTCCTTTTCCAACTGTTATATCATTCTCTGGAGAGATTATTTTACATTTTCTACACTTTGGAATATGGGTTTTAATCTGAGTAATGATATCATCCAGATACAGCACATCCAGTTTTTCACGCTCTTCAATACCCATCAGCTTACTTACAATATTTTTTGCACGCTCGGCATATCCATCTGTGCTTATATCCGTATCAAAATATAATTCGATTTCAAATTTAACAGCCTGAACCGTGGCGCTTTTTACAAGATAGTCTCCATAGGACCCTGTCAGAGGCTTAATCGCCTCACGAACAGCCGCAAGGGTATGCTCGCCTACACTTCCCTGTGTTCCAACAACTATTACATCTACAGTACCCTGTCCTCGTGGGTGCTGGCTATCAACATCTGACAGAAACACACCCGGCACTGCATCAACCACACTTTTGATCTTTCTATCTATAGTTTGTACCGCGTTCTCAGCTCTGCTGTTCAAACAACGCTTTCTTAATGATTCTATTGTTTCCTCATCTGTTCCCTCAACAGACAGCCACCCTTCGTCATTCGTTATATCTGTGCATCCATTGATATGAATAAGACTTTCCTGAATGCTCCCTGCTGGGAGATTATAAGAGCTTCCAGATTCTTCGGCCTGAACATACACAGAGCATTTTTTCTCACCTGCTGGAAGTATCGTATCTTCCATAGTGTAATACTTCATATAATTACCATAAGAATCCGCTTTTGATTTGAACATATGCCCTTTTTTTACTATATATAGAGAATTGTAGGGATCTCGTGTAATTGTGATGAGCCCCTCCGCTTTGATTCCTTCTTTTCTTGTTTTACCATAATCCGCAGCACGGACTTCTACCCATTCGTCTGGACAGTGTTTCAAAAACGCGGAGTTAATCAGCTGTACCGCCAGCTGCTTTAGTTCGATTCCAACACGAACCGATACTCTCAGGAGATTGTAGAATATACCACCCTTTGAAAAGTTCGTAACGACAAATCCTTCTGTCGAAAGTTCCGCTATCAGCTTTTCCATTTCTTCCTCTTCATCCGGAACTTGCACCAGCTTTTCCATTACTGATTCATCTATCATTCTATATACACCCCCGTTTCATCCACATTGACCTCTATACTATTTTCTTTATCATCTGATGTATTAAACGATACGATTGCTCGTATTCGTCCTTTATTCTCCACAACGACCTCGGCCTTTATGCTGCTTTCATCTATATCTTCCCGTTTAGAAAGCTTCTCTATAATTCTCGCCTGTATCTCACCTAAAATATCGTCTTCCCCATTTAAAAACTCTAGGAGGCCATATCCATATGCCTCTTTTCCTTCTTCATCCTCATAGATCAATTCCCCCTCTTCTGTGAGCATTTCACAACGGATATCCTGTAACAAGCATTCTTTTCCACTTACAATCTGCGGTATTCCTGCTTCAACTACCGGCTGTCCATATTCATCCAGCATAATATCTGTATCTTCAATCCCAGCAAGTCTCATATAACCACGCTTCCCATTATGTACAGTTTTTTTCTTTTATCTAAAAAAGCTACTGCTATATTGTTTCCAACTTCATATTTTACGTTTGACCACACATTTGGAATTTCTGGATACTCAGGGTCTTCTTCTCCATCAGGATCCAGAATGCAAACCGTATATATATACCCTTCTTTCACAGAAGCAGCAGCAACTACCCGTCCCACTGCCGTGGAAGGTCGTAAAACATATGGGTATTTGTTTTTCAATACTTCTTCTACAATATTTTTGACAAATGTTTTTAGATCCGCCATCATTCTGTCCCTATAAATTGAATATACATATCTACCTTTCCCCTGGATTTAGATTTAATGACACATTTCTTTATTCGTGCCAGACCATAAAATTGGCTGTCCGTAACCAGTATGGTATGTCCAATCCGGATCCAAGGAACCGCTACAATTTCAGCAGTCCAGGTATTTCCGTTTTGTTCCAGTTCCAAAATATTATTTTCATCCAGTTCATAAATCTCGTTCTGCTCCGGTTCACAATCCCAGTAAAATGTGCTTTCATGGAATCCAAAGAAAACATCAATATTCCAATACTGCTGTAGTTCCTGTATAGCCTGTAAAGCACTCATAGCCGGAACAGTAAATATACTTTTTCTTTCATAATTCTTCTTTGACAGCTGATACTGGGAGATACCACACTGTGTAAGAATATATCTCACTACTTCCTGCGGATAACAATTTAAAAATGTTCCCTGTACAACTGTAGATTCCAGCTGGACCGTCTCATCTTTCACCAGGATAGATTCAGTTCCATCCATGTGATAACCATGTCCTTCCAGAATCGTGCTATAATCATATTCACATCCTATCTCCACAATTACATCGGTTATATCAGCCCCATCCAAAGCCTCAGCGGCTTCTCCATACGGTGTCAAGATGCAACGGTTGATATGCTCGTCTTCAGCCCCCTGATAATCCCAAAAAAATCCAGATTCAATCTGTATATCATTAAACGTAACCTTTATATCAGGAGAGGATAATTTTTTATACATAAATCATCACTTCTTTACCACTTTTTTAGCTTTTTTCTTTGCAATCGATGCTGATCGGGTATCTTTGGCAGGAGATTTTGAGGTTTTTTTGGTAGTTTTCTTTTTCACGGCAGCTGCCTTCTTTGCTGCCGCTTTCTTTTTCGCCGCAGCCAGCTCCTTCGCCTGTTGGCTTTTGGTTTTTACAACATTGATGCCAGATAAAACTGTACCTACAAACGTCAGGGTTCCTGTATAATAGCTGTCCCCCTCTTCTATGTTTTCATGTGTATCAAAACCATTGAAATATACTTCCGTTATTCCCCTGGCATTTATCTGTTCTTCGTAAATCTTATATTTTTTCTGTTTTGTCTGCTTGGTTCCCTTAAACAATTTCTGAATATATCTCAGCATATTATTCCTGTCGTAATTGCTGCTTTCTTCAAAAATCATCGTGATCCTTATCTCAGGTGCTTCATAGCCTTTGGGATTATTTGCTTTTGTACCGTTCTTTTTACTTTTCTTTTCGTCCAGGATTCCAGATTCCGTTACAGAAACACTCTGGATCTGGCCGGGAATATATTTCCCGGCAACTTTAAGGTTTTTTTCCTGTACATATATCATACTTTTTTCCTCCTTTAAGTAGTTGCCGGGATATCCCCTTCAATTTCATCAATCAGCTTCTGAAGTTTTTTAAAGCTATCTATATCATCCATATCCACGTTAATATACAGTTTCTGAATGACCGTAGTTTTCTTTGACTGTGTTTCAGAACTTGTCCTGGACTTAAATGTCTTTTCTGTTTCTTCTTTTTTCTTCCGGATCACCGTACTTTTTTCATATCCAGTCTTATTTTCTTCTGTCGTCTGGCTCTTTTTTTGAGCCATAGTCGAAAAAATACCTGTGATAATATTCTGCATCCTGGTCCATAAGCTGTCTAACGGAACGATTGCTTCCTCACCAGCTTCTCCTCCAACCATTGGGTTCAAGCCGTTCATGCCGAACACGGTCGGTTTCTTCAAGAGCGCGCCTTTCGCATAGTAGCTGACTGAGAAGTTCGGGACGGAAGCTGTTGCTTTCCCACTTCCTACTGTTAAGTAGGATACATTTACATGTGGCAAGGACGGTCTTGGAACCGTGATACGGATATTCTCGAACGCAGCTTTAATCTGGTGTGCAATACCAGAAGCTGTGCTTACTGCACTGGATCCGGCAGAACTGATTCCTGAAGCTACATCAGACATCATCTGTCTGCCTAACTGATTTGCTGAAGATACTGCGTCCTGGAAGGCATTCATAGCATCCATTCCCGCTTTCTGGGCAGCTGAAGTTGTGTCCCCTGTTCCGGATGTAATTCCGAAAGTGATGTCTTGGATCAGGTTCGCTCCCGCGGTTCCCGCTCCACTAGTATCAGTACTAAAGGCACTCATGATCTCCTGCCCTGCACTCTGGGCGGCTGCTTCTGCTCCGGCTGTTCCGGATGTGATTCCATCCGTTACGCTCTGCATCAGGTTCGCTCCTGCGGATCCCGCTCCGCTGGTGTCAATACTAAAGGCGCTCATAATCTCCTGGCCTGCGTTCTGGGCTGCCACCTGGGCGTTTCCTGCGTTCGCTGTGATACCGCTGGTTACACTCTCGATCAGGCTTGTCCCCGCTGTTCCCGCTCCACTGGTATCAATGTTGAAGGAACTCATGATCTCCTGGCCTGCGTTCTGGGCTGCCGCCTGGGCTTCTGGTGTTCCTGTATTGATGCCATCCGTCACGCTTTGCATCAGGTTTGTTCCTGCGGATCCTGCTCCAGTAGTATCAAGGTTGAAGTTGTCCAGGATGCTCTGTCCCGCGTTCTGGGCTTCTGTCTGTGCTGTTGGTGTTCCTGCGGTGATTCCGTCCGCCAGGGCCTGCATGGACTCTGTTCCCTTCTGCTGTAAGCTGTCAGGGTTGATGTCAAGTGTGAAAAGTGCCTGGTTTGCGTTGTCTACTGCTGTCTCCACCTTTGGAATGTCGTTCTCGATCGCCGCCGCTGTTCCTGCCACTGGTGTTGTATCTGGAGCATCATCCTCTCCGAACAGCCAGCCTGTAAAGTCGTCCCATAGTCCCTTGGCCGTATCTACCAGGTCAGAAAAGCCGCTCACAAACCCGTCTTTGATGCTGTTTACCAGGTTAGACCCTACATCCAGCCAGTCGATCGACGTTACGGCGTCTACAACTCCAGAGAATAATTCCGGAATCATGCCGATCAGGGTCGGGATAGCTGAGATTAGACCGGACAGGAGCATTAAAATGATCTGAATGCCGGATATAATCAGAGACGGCAGTCCGGAGGCTATCGCCTGAAGGACCAGGGGAATTAGTTGAAGAGCCTGTGCCAGGAGCTGAGGGAGCCCCGTTGCAATTCCCTGTGCCAGCATCCCCAGGATCTGAAGACCGGCTGAAATCACAGATGGCAGGTTCTGAATGATGCCTGTCAAGATCATCTGGATCAGCGAAATGCCAGCCGATAAAAGTGCCGGAAGCCCTGTCACAATACCCTGCACCAGCATACTCAGGATCTGAAGACCAGCTGACAGGATAGTTGGAAGATACTGTATAATTCCAGTTAAGAGTGACTGAATCAGCTGTACCCCGGCCGATAAGATCACCGGCAGCAACGTTGTGATCCCTGTGTACAGTGACTGGATGATAGTCTCCCCAGCCTGCAAGATTGACGGAACCGCCTGCAAAATTCCGGACAGTAATGTCAGAAGCAGGGAAAGTCCGACGCTTAACAAAGTCGGTGCTATCGTCTGGATTCCCGTGATCAGGGACTCCAGCATGGACACGCCGCCCGATATGAGGGACGGAAGCCCGGAGGCTATGCCAGACACAATCTGAAGCACCAGGTTGATACCAAACTGTAGGAACTCCGGAAGCTTCTGTGCTATGGCTGTGGCTGCGGTTCCTACAAACCCGCCTACCTTGCCGAAGATATTGCTGAAGGTTGCACCCAGCTGTTCCACATCTCCGCCACACGCCTTGAATATGGCTATCAACGCCACGATCAGCCCTATCACCCACGTTATGGGTGACGATAGAAGTGCGCTATTGAACAGTCCACTGGCCTTGCTCGCCAAGGTCGTGACTGTCTTCAGCGACGTCATAGCCTTACCTAGTGTTCCGACGACAGTAGTCACTACCCCGGCCACGATCAGGAACACTCCCAGGATCGCAACGATCCTCATAATGGTCGCGACGGTCTCCTGGTTATTGGAAACCCAGTCCGATCCCTTCTGAACCAGTCCGATTATAGCCTCCAGCCCGGTGTTGACTGCTGGAAGGAGTCCCTGTCCCAGTTCTTCCGTCACGTTGTGCATCTGCTGTCTTAATACTTGGAACTTCTGTGCGGGCGTGTCTTTGATCGCTTCCGCCATCTTTTTCGTGGTCTCCACACCTCCATCCATAGAACTCTGAAGGTCGTCGATGCCAGTCTTCAGCTGGTCTGTATTGTTATACAGCAGGTCGATGAGGGCGATCGCTTCGTCCGTTCCAAATGCGTCTTTTAACTGTTTCTTTTCTACTGCGTCAATCGTGTCGCCGTACTTCCCGTGTAACTGCTCCAGGATGTCCGGCATGGACAAAAGCTGGTTGTTTGCATCCAGAAAGTTAAGCCCCAGTTTTTCGCCAGCCGACGCCGCAGTGTTCAAAAATGACTTGTATTTTGTACCGGCTTCCGTTCCGCTCATGGTCGCCTGCAACTGTCCCAGGATGGCAAGCTGTTCCTCCATCGGGACGTTGGCGTTCGTCGCGGAAGCTCCCAGCATCTTGATGGCTCCCGCCATCTCGGTACCGCTGGTCTTGTAATTCTTAACAGCCGTGGCAATTCCGGCGGAGAACATTTCTCCAAACTCCATGTCGCTGAGGTCAGAATAATAGTTCTTGTAAATGCCGTAACCGGTAGCGAACAAAGAAGTCATGTCCGCGGTGGTTGCCTTGGTCGCTTTTGCTGTTAATCCGGCAAGCTCTGTGTACTGGGCCACGCCTTCATCTGTTAGAGACGCAATACCGGACTTGATATCATAAGAGGCGGATATGAAATCCGACTTCGTAGTTCCCGCCCATGTGTCTGAGAAGTTCTTTGCAGCCTTTTCCAGGGCTCCAAGATCTTCGACTCCAAGACTGGCAACCTCGGCCAGTGCGTCCTGGGTGTCAAATGTCGCTGTCACAGTACCCATGCAGGCTCCGACGATGGCGGTACCCATTCCGGTCATTGCCACGCCATCCTTCTGCATTGTCCCGAAGGCGTCATTCATTTTCTGCACCGCAGACGGTACCCCGTCAGCAGCTCCCTGGACTTTGCTGGTCATGTTATCAACCATATCCAGTACAAGAGATACACGGAATACTGAGTCCATACCCATGTTCACTCACCTCTTGCAATTCTTTCGTTATTCGTTTATAATCGCTTTAGGCAGAGGGCTGTGTGAATTTTCATGCAGCTCCTTTTTTATTCTTCGGAGAAGGCTTTTACCACTCCCATCTGTATATCTCCCTGTACCATCTCCCGGCAGATCTTAGCTTTTGCAAAGAGCCGGTATAGCTCCGTGATCGGAACCATCTCCCAGTCCACGGGAACCATCTGAGGAGGCAGATACCGGCAGATTGTCAGGACAGCCATATCAAAAAAGCTGTCCCGGATCTCCTGTTCTGCCTCTTCTATCTGTTCATCGGCAGATCTTACAGTCTCCGTACTCTGGTTGTCTTCGATAAACCCAGCATATAGAGCAACTTCTCACCCAAGCTGATTCCAAGTGCCGGGAACTTGCTCAGTTTATCGTCCAGGTCTATACGCTGCTCCGGATGGATGTTATCCAGGCAGAAGGCTTTCATGGCCTTACTGGAAGAGCTGCTGGCTGTCTTGGCGTAACGGTCATAGCTCGCGCTGGAAGGCTCTCTGAACAGAAAGTTCAGTTCCTCTTCCATCTCATCATCCTGGGACAGGCTGGTCGATACTACATATCCATGTTTTCCTTCGCAGAATTTTTCAAAAGCCTTACTATCTTCAGATAAAGGCTTCTGAAGTTCCGGTTCTGCTACTGTAGGGGCAACTACTGGTCTTTCCTGTTCTTCGTGCGCACTCAGGGCTTCCACATTTCTTGCATCTGCATCGTAATACATGTTTTATTCCTCCTGTTTTGACATTTAATCTGATCAGCCGGTGATTCCGTTGATCGCAATTCCTCCGACTGCAACGCCTTCAAGTTCTACAGTCAGGCTACTGTCTCCTGCTGCGGCTTTTAAGCTACGTTTGGAGAATGTAACATTTGTGAGAGTGTCTGTACTGGTATCACAGCCTTCGTCTGCATAGGATGCAGTAATTTTCGGGACAACAACATCATAAAACCCTTTTTTCTTATATGATGTTTTTACAGAATCCATGAAGGTATCGAAGTCTTCCCTCATCAAAGTAATTTTTACGCTGTTCTTAGCCTGTCCAGTCCCGAACCCTCGAATACGTCCACCTTTTCCATAGATCAGGGTTTTTTCTTTCTCATCATCATAGCTGATTTCAGTCGGTTCAATTCCACTGCAGCCGCTGAATCCGATGGTTACGGAAGACCAGTCATAGACTTTGCCGTTTACAATCTGTTTTCTTGCCACGTCTTTCTCCTTCCTGTCTACGCAATTGCATTGACTACATACATGTCTAACTTCAATTCTCTGGTGTAACCACGCGGTACGCACTGGATACGAACCGGAAGTTTTTTATCCTTGCCGCTGTTTACCATGTCCGTAAGGATGGTCACGCGACCGTCACTGATAATACGGTCTGTGTTTTTGGCATTATCAATCGGAACATTCAGATCTTCCTGTACCTGTGCATAATAAACATTAGCATCATTCTGATCAAAGTCTTCATTCTGATGAAGAAGGGCTCTCTTGTACACATCTCGTGCCAGGCGGTACATCACGCGGACATCCTCGATGTTCGCGTAGTCGCTGGAAGCCGGTGCTGTCATGTTGGTAGCTGCCACATAGTAGCCTTCCAGCCCTTCGTATTTACGCAGGAAGATATATCTCGCAGCATCCAGCTGTTCGATGTAGTCCTCAATTCCTTCCGGTAAGAGCTTCACAATCTTGCCCTCAGCGTAGCTGATTCCATCTGTACCAGTGTAAGCCACAGAGGTGCTTTCCTTGATGGCTGCCAGACTTCCGGTGAGTATACCTGCAAAATTGATGTCCTGCTCACGTCCGTCCATGCGGATGTATCTGATCCACTGGGACACAACCCCCACATGACGCCCCTTCACACTTTTTGCGTCCGGAGCGATTGCTTCGGCGTAGGCAGCTGCATTCTCTGCTTCAGAAGGTCCTCTCTGCTCGCAGATGAAAAAGATCGGTTTGCCCGCCTGTGTCTCCATTGCAGCTCCAAGGCTTTCCAGGGATCCCCACAGTGCCGCGGTGCTGGTACCTACTATGTGGATCAGTTCCACTGTCACCATGTAGCTGCGGAACTTCTTCACGGCATCCAGGATGTCCCCATTATTCGCCGCCGGGGCGGTCGCCTCGAAGGTATAGGTATCACCGGCAACGAACTGGTTTCCTTCAGAAGCTGTGAAGGCCAGTGTCACGCCTGTGTTTGGTACGGTAATAGTACCGGACAGTGGAATGGTCTGCTCGTCTCCCCAGCTCTGACCGCCGTTTTCACTGATCACGCAGGTGGCTGCGTTAGTCAGTCCGGAAGTCTCGATCTGTACGATCAGGGTGAAGTCATTTGTCGGGTTTCCGGATGCCTCAATGGTTCCCTTTCCAGTTCCCTGGTGGTCTGCATTTGAGATCTTGCCGTGTGTGGTCTCTTTCACCGGCAGGGCGTAGATTGTAGACGCCCCATTCTCCACGGAGTCGATGCAAGCGTCTGCAAGCGGGCTGTTTCCCAGTTTCTCGCGGATCATCTCTGCATCCATGTCCCCAGTGATCACGATAGGACTCGCACTCTCCACAGGGCTGACGCCGACCTTGCCGAAGATCCCAGTTCCGGTTCCGCTTCCTGCTCCGCCGTTGCTGTCATGTAAATTCAGTTCAACGTTTGATAACATTATTTCCTCCCATCTGCCGGTCCGTCAGTAAACAGCTTCACGGCTTCAT
This sequence comes from Ruminococcus sp. 5_1_39BFAA, assembly GCF_964240875.1. Lineage (NCBI taxonomy): Bacteria > Bacillati > Bacillota > Clostridia > Eubacteriales > Oscillospiraceae > Ruminococcus > Ruminococcus sp. 5_1_39BFAA. The sequence goes on from NZ_CAXSVO010000040.1 coordinate 13,829, forward strand.
CATATTCGCTTTCGCTTACGCTCTTTCCGCAGCCCCAGCCCTCCAGGATCATAGTCCCCTTCAGAATCTCACCTGCGGTATTCTTTTCTTTCGCCCATTCTTCAATGGTCTTCATTTCATTGCTGTCCATCTTCATCCTTTCCCGTGGTCAGTTCCATCTCCGTGCCTTCCGGGCTGGTCCATGCTGCCACGTCTTTATAGATTCCATATTTGCATACAACTTTTATCTGGACGGCCATCTTAGCCTTCATCACACAATCGTCTTCATCTACCCAGTCAGTCTCCTGTGGAGTGACATCCACCCAGTTCCCGCCATCATCGTAGAAGCCTCTTTCCAGGTTTGAGAGGAATCCCTCCAGGAGCTCCTCCAGCTTTTCCTCGTCCGCTGCGGCCAGGACCACATTGTAGGCAGTTTCGCAGGTGTACAGTTTCCGCCGTATGAGGGATGCACCCTGCTGGTCTTTGAATGTATTTTTAGATGTCGCTCGTACTGGTGTGTCGCTGATCCGCAGAATCGCGCCGTATTGTGTGCCCGCAGCGTGTTTCAGCTGCTTCAGGCTGGTGTATATGCTCTTTGTCAGGCCTCCAGCTTTCAGCGCAGCCTCCAGAAATGCCTTTTTCGTCATGCTTCTGACAACGCCTCCTCTACAAGACTCTTGATCTCCTGTCTGTCTTCATCCGATATGCCCAGGAATGGGCGTGCCGGTATGTTGACAGTAACCTGTTTCTTGCGGATCGTGCGCCCGTGGTACTCAAAAGCAAGATAGGGCTTATTCTTCGCCCTGATCACCCGTCCGGAAGCTCCGAACTGGTGGGTGGCTGCATATACCAGGTTTGTGCCGACTTCGGCACCTTCTTCGGTTGCCCTGGCGTTGATGGAGCTTTTCAGCTGTCCGGTCATTGTCAGGGTCAGTCCGCCTTTTTCCGATGCCCGGATGGACTTATTCCATGCAGCCCCTTCCGGGCTCTTTTCGCCTTCAAACCTTTCAATCGTCCCGCTCCGCAAAGCCTCCGCGATCGCATTGTTGATCCCGGTTTTGTCGATGGCACTCAGCCGGGACAGCTTCTCCGCAAGCTCTGGGAGTTCTCCTTCCATGCTGGCTCTAATTGATGACATGTGTGGTTAATATCCTTTCATGGTCTCCCTGGAAAACAGCCGTTCATTTGCCTGGTACCGGAAGCCGTCGTTCGCTGTGGCTGTTCCGGATCCGTCTGCTGTATCCTGCCCGGTATCAATGTTCGCCAGGCCTTTGGCTACATTCGTCAGGAACGTGATAGCGTTCTTGTAACGGATGTATATGGTGTTCTCCCTGTCGTCTTCATCTATTCCGGTCCTGCTTGCCAGATTGTAGACAGCGATATCCTTCGCCAGTTTGCTGACGATCGGCGGCACCGGCTCCAGAAACGGAACCTTGTACCGCTTGGATACCCAGCCGTCGATCTCGGCACAGGCGTCAGAGATGGCTTCCTCGGTGCAGGCAGTGATCTTCTCTGTTCTTTCCTGTTCATCCTCGATCAGATCCGATCCCAGGATTGCGTCAATCATATCGTCCCGGATCTTTCCGAGAACTTCGGCCGTGGTGCAGTACATCAGCCTAAACCGGATGTTTTTCCGGTGCTGCCATATGCCATCTGCCAGAAGCCAAAGCCTGCATTGTCGCGGCAGTCACAGCCGTACAGGTATTCCTTCTGTAAAAACACATTCAGATCAGTGTCCTTTGTGAGCATGTCGAACTTGATTTTCTTGCGGATCTGGAGAATGATCGGCTTCAGGAACTTCTTAGTACACAGGAGAAACCATGCGTCCTCATTGTCTCCAGACAGCTCAGTGGCAACCTTGATCTTTGCCAGGTTCTGGGTGATGTTGGTAGTGCCGTCAATCAGGGAAGCTTCCAGGATCTTCTTGGCTACCATCTCGTTTTTCGGAGAAACGACCAGAAGATCCGGCACCAGCTTCAGCGGTTTGTTCTTGTCGCCGGTAATGCTCATCATGGCCTGTCTGGCAGCCAGGAAGCTCTCAGTGCTCAGTGCTGCTGTAGAAGTGTTTGAGAAAGTCTTGTCGCCGGATACATGATCCGCAGCGAAGAAAGTCTTTTCGTCGTAGCATTTTTCGGTAAATCCTTTTGTCAGCATTTCAAAAACCAGGTCATTGTAATGCTCTCCGGCTTCCTGTCCCATCATGCTGAACATCGGGGTATAGATGCCATACTGGTCGTCCTCGATAGCATCTCTATTGATGCCGATAGTTCGCTCGAAGCTCTTATTCTTGATTGTGTATCCGTACTCACTGATGTGCTGGACTTCTCTGTCTCCGATCCACTCCTTCATTCCGGGGATCTGTCCAAGCCATGCGTAGTCGTTTGCGGCAGTGCTGGAAGAGGTCACGGTTGCAATATCCTTGTAGTCTGGGCTCACCTCTGACAGTGCCTTGTTAAATGCTGCGGAATAGCCTGTGGTCAGGCCGTGCAGGTTAGACTGGCTAATAATCATCTTCTATGTCCTCCTTATTTCATCTCGACGGTAACGCCGTCCGGATCCACCGCGATAATGGTACCGGCTGCACTCGCCCCGGTGGAAGTGATTGTCACAGTATCAGCTCCTGCGATATAGCAGGTCTTCAGAAGGTCTGTGCTCTTGATGCTTCCGTCGTTGTTCCACACGAAGGTTCCGCGCTGTACTCTGACATTCACTGCTCCGGCAGCTCCGCCGGTATTGTCAGCACCTACTACGACCATTCCAGCTTTCACAAGTCCTTCCGCTTTCTTTCCGGTTACTGCATAGCCGGACGCGTTGATAGCCGCGATCGTGCATTCCTTCATGTTTTCCCCGGCGGCCACCGGGATATTCAATGTGGTACTTCCCAGCACCTGGTTCCCTGTTCTTTTCACAGTGTTACCTCCTTATTCCCATACTTTTTCGCGTCTTCCGCGCTGATTCCCAGATTCTTCAGAATCGCCATTGTGTTGGTATCCAGCTTCTCACCTTCCGGGGCGTCCTTCAGTCCGATCTCGCCCATCGGTACCGCCGGTCCCGCCAGCTCCAGGAACTTCTTGAAGCCTTCCGCGTCTTTTAATGCGTAAGATCTCGCCCATTCCTTCTGTGCCGCTGTGATCTTGCCGTCCTTCAGTGCAGTCTGTACCAGATTCTCAGTTTCTCGCTTCTTCGCAGCCTCTTCCAGCTGCTGGACACGGAGGGCAAGCTGCTGGTCTCCATTATTCTTCAGTCCTACGATCTTAGCACTCACTTCTGCTGTTGAAGCTGTATCCGGAAGGTCTAAAAGTCCCAGGATAGTGCTGTTCGCTACAACCTCGGCAGGCGGATCCGCCGGAGGTGCTTCCGGTTCCTTGGCTGCTTCCGCTGCTTTTTTTACAGCTTTCAGGATGTCTTCCTCGGTGGCGTCTTCCGCCAGCCCTAAAACCTCGATCAGTTTCTTCAGATCCATTGTGTTTTCTCCTTTCGTCAGCCCGTTGTCCTTGCACATGGCAGGCATTCCGTCGATAGCCGGGCTGTTGGTTAATGCTACCGACGAGACAGCGGATACTCGTCTGTCTTTCCGTACCATGATGGTCGGGGACAGGTAACGGTATTCCCTGTTTTTCAAGTATTCCTTCGCTTTTGGTGTCCACTGGACCTTTCCGATGATGGCATCTGCACCTTTTCTCAGTTCGGTGATCCATCCGCTGGCTGGTGCCTGGACATTCAGCAAGGTCTGGTGTTCATAATCCACCACCAAGTCGATCCTGCGGTCCTTGAAGGACTTCAGGATCATGTCTACGCTTGCATCATCTACCAGGAAGGTCCCTTTTGTGGACTTCACCTCTCCAAGAGGGAGTATCTTGATCTCTTCCGGGGCTCCGGAGAGGTCGATTGTGCCCGCCTGAAGGGCTATCAAAGTTTCCATTGTCTCTCTCACCTCTTCTGTACCGTCTGTAATAGCGTTATAACGCGTCATAACGCTATTTTCTTTGCAAACTGGAGCAATTCCCCACCTGTTACAGAAAATGGGTTAAAAATCGCTCAGATTGATTCCTGCTTTCTTTCCCGGAAAATCTTCCGGAGGGGCTTGTCTATGTTTGACAGGTCTGGCTTATAAGTCGTCTTTGCCGGGTTATTGGAAAATCCCTTGTCTGGGTTGATCATAAGGATCTCGCCGGTGTCATAGTCCACAGTCCTGGGAGGGTTCTGCCTTACCTCCAGCCCCATCTGCTCCACCTGTCTCTTTGACAAGCTCCTTACCATGCACCGGCACCGGAACCCGTTAGGTGGGTACCAGATGTCCCACACGGGATCATCCGCCCTGTACACGGCGTCGTGCATGATGGCGTGGCTCTCACGGACTTTTCCGTCCGCTGCTGTCTTGTACTGCCAGTAGGGGCGGAGCCGCAGGGTCTCCGGAGATGTCATGCTCTTGTAGTGACCGGCATTGTACGCGGTCTGGATGTTCGTCCTAAAGATCGTGTCACTCTTCCATGGGTTCATGGCTTCGTATCCGCGATCCGCCAGAAAAGCGTTCATCTCCTTCATGAAATCGTCCTTTGTCTTCCCCTGCTCCACTGCATCCGCAAGCGCGTCGGAGAACTCCTGGAGGACTTCCAGTGCCGTGTACCCGGATACGGTGAAGGCTTTTGCCCTTGCCTCATCATCCAGCTTCATGTACACATCTTTAGGGAGTGCCTTTCTTCCCCTCAGGAATTTGACAGCTTTTTTGAAAATAAAATCTTTAAAACTTCCATACAAGGCTTCGCTCATTCCTGTGTCCTCCCGATCACACTGGACAGGTAGATGGTCTGATGGAGGAGGTCTTCCAGCTCCGGGGACTCCATATCCTCGTACAGGGCTTTCAGTTTCTCCTCATCCTTCAGGAACTCCTGCAAATCTCCCAGATCCCCGTCAAAGTGTTCCACAAAGGTCTTCAAAGGCTTTACCATCTGTTCCATCAGTCTGGCTGCCAGCTGGTTAGACAGATCCGTCATGTCATCCAGCTGGATCTGCTCCGGCGTCAATGCTTCAGAATCATCCTTCAGCTGCTCCGGATCCACGCCATCATCCTGGCTGCCATCAAGCAGGTGGGTCCTTGCCACCATGTTTGGCTGGAGGGTTTCTTCCCCCTCTTCCGGCTCTGGAATTGAGAATCTTTTGTACACATGTGACGCCGGGACCTTTAGCCCCATGTCGCACACCAGTGTGCGGTACATGTCCACCGTTTCCCGCTGGTCTTCCTCCTCGTCGGAGTTAAACCGGATAAACGGAACGTTTGCATCTGCCCCGAAGTTGTACTCCACAAGTGGGCGGATGATGTCCCGGCGGATGGTGGCTGCCAAAGCCTTGGCATCTGCCGCAGTTAGGTCATGGCGGACTTCGTTGTGGGTCTTGGACTGTGCATAGCTTCCACCGCCGCTGTCTGAGGTCAGTGTCTGTCCCAGGATTGCCTTGCTGATCTGCTCGTCGCAGTACCTCGCGAGCTGTTCGTAGATGTCTGCACTGGTGGTCTTGTTTGCTTCCTTGAACTCGATCATGGTAGTCTCCGGTATGATGCCAGCTGCATCAGATCCGATCCTTACGATCGCATCCAGAAGCTCCTGTTTGTCCGCTTCGCTTGCTCCCGGATCGTACTTGCCGATCCGCAGGGGCATTCCGTAGACTTCACAGAAGGAAACCCAGTCCTTTACCGTGTAGTTCTTAAACAGGTACATCCAGGACACGATACGCATGATCCCCGCCCTGGACGGGTGGCCACTCTTGGCCTTGTATCTGTGAACCACGAATTTGTTTTTCGGCAGGTGTATGCCGTTCGGGAACTGCTCGGTGCAGACCAGCATGTCGTCTGTCTCCCAGTCCCACACCAGCTTTTTCTGATGTACATACCGAATATCCTCGATCACATCGAAGCCGTCTGAGTCCACGTCCCAGATGATCTCCATGATGCTCACGCCCTTCCCGATCGCGTCCAGCAGGTCAGTCAGGATGTCGTCCAGGTTCTCGATGCCAAGGAGCTGGTCCTTGATCCACTCTGCTATTGCCTTATCCTGTTCGTCGTCCGGTGAAAAGGGCTGCACCTCCCACTCCAGTCCCGTCACAGCCAGTTTCCTGGTCTGCATCTGGGAGAACAGGTGGGCGTCCTTCTCCTCCATCTCCTCGAACAGCTCCATCTGACTGCGGACGTTTCCTTCGTCTGCATCTCTGAGTATGGAAGCCAGCTTCACCGGGTTCAGTCCCCGGCTCGGATAGTCAGAGTAACGGTCATTGATCTCACCGGCGGCAATGGTCATGTCAACCGGCCTCAATATCCCGGTGTCTTTTTCCGGGTCGAAAGCTTCTTTCCTGCCTTTCTTTCCCTTCTTCTTTTTTGACATAATCAGTACGCTCCTTTTTCAAACTGTACCCTTCTTTTTTCTGCGGTCCGGTACTCTCCCGCCCCACTGCTCCCCCTCGCCTTGATGGATGTGTCAACTGCCATCTTTAACGCGTCGGGTCCATCGTCGTTCTTTCCCATTGGAAACTCCTTCAGCTGCTGGAGCAGTGTCTTGTGTTTCCGCGAGAATTTGAGGTAGTGGTTCTTGATCATTGGCTGAAGGGACTCGATCCTCATGATCTTGTTGGAGTTGGACTGGATCTCCTCGATCGGGAGGTAAACGCCTTCCTGTGCCGATTTCTGTGCCAGGACTTCCTTGAAGTACCATTGGAACTGTACAGTCTCAACGCCGAACTTCCGGAAGCTCCGGCCGTAGTCCTTTTTGTATCTCCGACTCATGTCGATGGCATCGTCAATGATCACATCCGGATGGCGTTTCTCGATCGACGCATCCACCACATACATGTAGCCGGTTTTCATGTCTGTTGCCAGGCCTATGATGGCACTGGTATCGCTCTTTTTGTTCTTTCCCAGGGACGGATCATTTGACCCGACAAAGTAGAAACGTGGATCACTGAAGTCAATCGGCTCATCGTCGTAGAAATCGAACCATTCTTCATTGAATGTCGCATTGTCCGGATCGACCGGGTCGTTCTGAAGCTCGGAGTTAAAGGAAGCATCTCCCTCGGACACCTTCATCTTCATAAGCTTGTAGTAGGACAGCTTTTCCTCCCACAGGACTTCTGTGCCTTTCAGCATCTCCGCTTTGTGTTCCTCGAAGAACTCGTCTGCGTGTTCCTCATGCAACTCGTCAAAAAGGTTGATAAAAAGCTCTTCCCACTGTTCCCACAGCTGCGTGTTATCCGCATAGGATATGACAGCCCGGTATTTCCTGCTCTTGAACTCCGGGTTCTTCAGGGTGTTGGACAAAAGGGAGTCATAATGCAGGATGGTTCCCACATACATGATGTCTGTGTAGGTGTCCCCCGCCTTCATCACGGCCTTGTTGAACCAGTTCAGGAGCTTCTTCCTCTGTTCCGGTGTGTTGACGTTCTCATCGTTCTCGATATCGTCCAGGACAATAAGGTCGGGACGCCAGCTCCGGTTTTTCCTTCCTCGAAGTTTCTTTCCGGATCCCACTGCATCCACCTTGACGCCATTGGTCGTTTTGATCGTGCCGCTCTTCCAGGTGTCTTCTCCCTTCATGCAGCCGAAGTCCTCGATGATGTCAGCATTGTCTTCCAGTTCATCCTTGATGTCTTCCAGGAATGCCTCCGCCTGGTCGGATGAGTCAGACAGGATGATCAGATAGTGCTTGTATGCGTACAGGATGGCGTGAAGGGAATCCTTGAACGTGAAGTTCGTAGACTTCGCGTGTCCACGGGGAGCTGCTATTGCTCTCTTGGATCCGTCTGCCCTGGAGATCTTCTTGGCATCCATTAAAGGGTTCATTCCCTTCAGAACGCCCGACTCCCAGATGGCATCCAGCTCCGCATGGAACTCTGGGGACTTCCTCACAAAATAGTGAGACAGATACGCCCTGCCGAAGTAGGACAGATCCACGGCAGCCAGCTTCTTCCTGAGCCCTTTCGGACCGGTCAGCTTCTCGCCACGGTCAAACTGTTCCTTTAAATCCTTCCGGTAAGCAGTTTCCTCCCGAAGGACATATTCCCGGAACAGCTCTTCCTGGTTGGTATGCCACTCTCTTTCCTGTTGTTCCTCACCATCGTCCAGCTGTGTCAGCCAGTGGTCAAAATCAATCATCCTGCATCATCCTGTCTTTCGCCTCCTGTAGGATCGTGCGGAGCTGTGCTGCCGCTTCCGGATCCTGCCGGATCAGTTTCATGATCCTGTCTTCCATCTCGGAGAAGGCAAGATCCGCTTTTTTCTGCATGTCCTGTTTCACGCGGTCCTTGTAGACCTTCGTCCTGGACAGGCTCGTCAGGAGCCGTCCTGCTTTCTCCAGTGGCAGAGCATCGAACTCTTCTTCCGCTGTGGCCAGCTTGTTGATCAATCCGTCCATCAGCAGCCTTAGGCCTGCCTCTGTATAGTCGGCGTCCGGGTTCTTCTGGACTACCTTGACCAGCTGCTCTGTCTGTGCCTGGGCTTCCAGGAGTCTCTGGGTTGCGCTGGAAGTACGGAGGGCATAACGCCCGATACTGCTCTTCGACACCTCGTATCCCATATCCTTCAGCTTCAGGCTGATGGAAAGATAGGTGTTTGAGGTATCGACCAGCATCACATCCACCTGCTGGCGGATTTCTTCCGGCAGCTCATCCACTTTTCCGGATATCCTGGTCTTCTTTCTCTGTTTTCCCATACTAGATGTCCACCCCCGGATCCTCGATAGTAGCCTCCACCAGGTCAATGCCCTCTTTGGTCAGCTGTACCACCGCGTCGTTCCGGTAGGCTGTGTATGAGTTGATCTTCTTGTCTGTAAATCTGACGTATCCGGCAGATACCAGATAGTCCAGCAGTTTGGAGATATCCGGGGTGTAGATCCGCCCGTCGGACATCATTGCATTTGACAGACTGCGGACAGAGGCGGAGTAGTTGAATCCTCTTGCCAGGCTCCGCATAATGAACCCGCGGTTCGATTTATTCTGACTCACCTCTGTCCTCTCCAGGTCGTCCATTGCTCTTCACCTCCATCGTGATGTTGTTCGCTATGAGGAGCCGGTCGATCTTGCGGTCGATGTCACGGAAGTTGCCGTCCATCTTGTCCATTGCCCGGAAGTAGTCCTCCCGGAGCACGAACATGGTGGCAAAGTCCCCTCTGATGTCTGCCAGTTCCCTGTCCACCCTCTTGATCTCGTTCCTGCTTTCCTCTTCTACTGCATTTATACGTCTCTGTGTCTTTTCGTCGATCTCGGCCAGCTTCTTGTTCTGCTGTTCATTAGTTGCCTGGATGTTTGACAGGTAGCTCTTCAGGAACCAGACTATGATAGTCAATGCTCCTGAGATCACCACTGTCATCACATCGGAAAATGTGATTGTGTACCCCATATGAGTACCTTACGATTTCTTGATCATCCGGTTCCACAGTTCTGCGACACGTTCCCACCCGTCCATCGAGACAAGTGACACGATAAATGACGCGATAAACGACGCAAAGACCATGAACCAGTCAATCGGTACGCTGTAATAGACCGCCATTGCCGCCATTGCTGCCGGACAGAGGATCATGCTCGTCACGATCACTGTGATCTGTGTCGGAACACGCTTCTCCAGTCCCGGGATCTGTTTGAGTACCTGGGTCACTACGGACACCAGGAACGCCATAACCCCCACAAGCACGATCAGCTTGCTTGCCAGGGCGTACAGGGCGTCAATATTTACGCTGTTGATTAACTCCATAATTGCTCCTTTCCGGCTCTTCCATCGACAAAAAAATAAGAGCATAGCTGTAAGCTATGCTCTTATCCTATACTCTTATGAAATAACCTTTTAGGGTAAATATTTAAGTGCTTTTTTGCTCATTTTCCATGTCAAAAATGCTCATCTGTCCGATCATTGGCTCGTCCTTCAGGATGTTGCGGATCTGTACGGTGGTGAGGTTGTACTTCTCCGCAAGCTCCTTCAGATTGTAACCATTGTATTCCTTTTTGACCCGCCGGTTCCTGGCCGGTGCCACGATGTTCTCCGGCTTCGGGAAGTACAGCTCGTCACCGCAGGCGTAGATTGACAGTTCCACGAAGGCATCCACCCCGATGATGTCCACGATCGGGCGGTAGCGGTCGGCAATGTCTTCTTCTTTCGTCTCGTTGACAAGCTCCCTCATCAGTCGGTCCATCTGTCACACCTTCTTTACATAATCCAGGCAGATCCATCCGATTCCGGACTTCAGACGTCCCCATCCATTCTTTACTTCCACGATGGTATACTTCTTCTTTTCCCCGTCTTTTTCAGCAATGTGCCCGCTGGTGTCGTACTTCTTCGCCGGTCCCTTGCGGATCCACAGCCAGTCACAGGTCGTATTGATCAGGAACGGAACTTTCCATTCGTCTTCCGCCGCGGATGGCTTCGGTGTGGAGCCAGAGCCTGAGGCGTTGTACCTGGTCAGGTTCCATTTTTCGATGATGTTCACCAGTTTGGAGACGTACTTGGTGTCCGTCGCGTATCCGCCATCCTTGATGATCTGGGCTGCCTTCCTGTAGTCCTTCTCACCTGCCAGCCCTGCGTATCTCTGTTTCTTGCCGTTGGCCGCGTTCAGAAGGTACGCGGAGTGATCGGCAATGGATTCCTCGATACAGCCGTAGCGGCGGAAGTCCGACTTCTTCATGTACTGGTTGCCGTTTGCATCCTGTTCCGGTGACTCCTTGGTGTACTTGCTGGAGCCGTCCCAGGTGGTTCCCGGCCAGGTGTTGCCGGAGAGGCTGGTCTTCATGCCGTGAAGGTTGTTCCCCGCCTGTGCCAGGTCTGTCTGTCCGTAGCCGCTTTCCAGGATACCCTGTGCCAGGGATACGCAGGCCAGGATACCGCTGGTTTTCTCATCTGCGGTGTACAGCGGTCCGACCTTCTCAATCCATTCTTTCTCGCTCAGTCTCTTCAGTGCGGATGCCTGCAAGCCTTTCGCGTTGTTGGTGTAGATGCACTTCATGTCCGGATCAAAGACGCTGTATCCCGGTTTGGTCTTGCACACCGCCAGGGCTCCCGCCTTGGTTCCTGCGAAGAGCTGGCTCTTCTCATCGTCCTTGGTAAGGCGTACACGGTAATACTGTTCCGCCTTCGGCTGTGTAGCTGTGCTCTTCACTCCCAGACCGTCCAGGATGCCCTGCGCGATCGCCTGAGCAAAGTTTTCTTTGTGAGCTGTATAGAACTTCATATCATCCCCATCGTCGATAAAGGCAGTCTCCAGGAGAAAATACTTGGCTCCCTGCCCCTGTGCCCTGTTCAGGTTCAGAAGCCCGGTGCTGGTATCCAGAAGCCACTCCCTGAAGCCCAGAGCCACCACCCTGTCGATGATCGCCCTTGCAATAGAACGCCCTGCATTGTTCGGGTGGATGTAGCCGCCCACGCCTGTGAACTTGCCGTCCCCGTTCGGGTCTGCCTTGGCTTTCGCGTTGAAGTGGATCTCAACAGTCATGTCATAATCGGAGTAGGTCGGGACGTTGCCTCTCTTACTCTGAGCATAACAGTTTTTGTTCGTGTCGTACAATGTCACGCTCATGCGGCTGCCGATCGCGGTCTTCACCAGCTTCGCCAGCTGTCGCCCCGCAAAATAAAGTTCCTGTCTCTTGCACAAAAACAGCGAATTATTATATCAGTTCCATAATGATGTC
>NZ_CAXSVO010000041.1:0-24080 GCF_964240875.1 Ruminococcus sp. 5_1_39BFAA
ATAATGACAGTATACAGAGCAACCTGACGACAGGCAACAAAATCTAAAAAATGCTATTTTAAAGGAGCATCAACAGTAAATCATGTGGAATATTTGAAAAGAATAAATACAAAAGATCTGTTGAAAAATACTATTCCTAATGGAAACATAAGTGATCACTTACCGTTGTTGGTTAATCTACAGGAGGTTGGAAATGGAGTTTAAGAATTACTGGGGAACTAGTGAGGATTTTCAAGATGACTTGAAATATACCGATAATATTCATAGAATTATGGAGGAACAATGCAAATATTTGTTTCAGTATACGAAGGGGAAGATTTTTGCAGTTTTTGGTGAAATAAAGATGGATGGCTCAATGTTTGCGGTGGTAAGTGCTATGGCAAATGCATTTAAAGGTGTTTCGGGTACTGTATTACAAGAAACTGTTGCGGAAGCATCTACAAGAGATTTGATTGATGCGAATGCTATGTATTTTGATAAACGTTATGGTTTTGAAATATGCACTGAAAAATATAGATTTAGACTGTTTGAATTAAGAATGACACCAATTTATCCTGTTGAGATAATTGTTGATGAGGGAATTTGTAAAAATATAGGAAACACATTATCTAGGATAGCTATTCCAATGGAAAAATTTAATCGTTTTAAAATTAGCGATGAAGATACTTTTTGCAATGTACTACAAGAGATTTTACAGGATAAGAAGGTGCGATATATTATTGGCGAATTGCAAAAACGTGTGCAGGATAAAAATGAAATAAAAGAATATTTACCGGAGAAGGTAATAATTTGTGAAGGGCAGACTGATGAGATAGTTCTTCAAGCAATTGCTCAGAAATTAAGTCAAAAGGTTACAATTGTAGTTGCTAATGGCAAATATAATGTTCCAGCTATTTTTGATGCAGTAAAGGGAAAGAATACCAAATCTAATATATTAATTGTTGTTGATTCTGATGGAGATGAAGAAGAAACAAAAAAAATGATTAACGAGAAGATGGGTGCTGATAACTATGAGTTAGCAATAATTAATAATCGCATAGAGGACTGGTTCATGCCTGAAGTAGCAGATTTTAGTAAACTTAAATTGATGCAATCAATAGATGCAATTATCGAAGATATTGATATGGAAGAACTGAGTAAGACCGATAAATCATTTGCTAAAGTTGTAGATTTCTTAAAAAAATAGTTTATATGATGCTTTTTATAAAAAATATGAAGTAATTGTTGAGAAGTAGAAATATCCTAATTTAAGGATGTGAAAATCATGGGAGCAAGCAACAAAATTTGCCCGAACTGTGGCAGGAAGATGAAACAGCAGTTTATAGGATTACAGCATTGCAAATGCGGAATGAGCTGGAAGAAAGATATAGGATTTTTTAAGCGTACCAGTGATATGGTCTTTGCATTGCAGCGCAGGAATGTTGGAAAGAAAGTGAAACAGGTTCCTGTAATCCGGAGAAAGCAATAAACCGGCTGCAGGGGCAGTCAGATATTACAATTACATATAGTTTTACATAGCCGACAGGTTCAGTTTATTGAGATTGAGTCTGTCGGCTTTTTTATTTATCAATGCACTTCCCGACAAATTGTCGGGAGGTGGAAAGGAGCCAGAATGAAGCAGTATATACACCACCTGCTGGTACCGCCGTGAAGGAGACTGGCAGGCAGAAAGGAGGTCTTGCAAAATGGAAGAAGAGGTTACCCAAAGGACGATTGCTTTATCCATCAGAACAGCGAAGCTTACCGGTAACGTGCTGCGTGCTGCGTTGAGGAAGTTTCTTGCGGCACAGCACCAGAAAGGGAAAAATCCTTATAAGCAGGGAAAGCAGACGGTTAAAGAGCTGATCGGCCAAAATGCTGGTGTTTCCAACATTGAAATCAACGATGGCAACATCAAGTCTTTTGAACGTGTGGCGAAAAAATATGGGATTGATTATGCCTTAAAAAAGGATAAATCGGAAAATCCTCCGAAATATCTTGTGTTCTTCAAAGGACGGGATACGGATGTACTGAACCAGGCGTTCAAGGAGTATGTCGGAAAGCAGATGAAGCAGAAGGATAAGCCTTCCATTATGGAAAAACTTACCCATTTCAAAGAGGTTGTTGCAAAAGGCAAGAACCGGGAGCGGGCCAAAGAACACCAGAAGGACAGGGGGCAGAGTTTATGATGAATTTAAAGCCGGATGCTCCCCGCAGCCGGAAAAAAGGTGAAAAAGGGCATCGAAGCCGTGCATCGCCGAAGCAGAAATCAAAACAGTTCAGCTTTTCTATTCCGGCAGACAGCATTTCCGGAAAAGTAATTGCGGATGTGCGGGCATTTGTGCAGGAAAAGATCAACAGCCTGCAGTCACTGGATAAGAAAAAATTGTTCTTGACAAACTTTCCTTATCTCATATGCGGCTATTTTACTGATAAGATTGCATGGCTCTACCGGGTCAGTGATGGCGCAACCGGGTGGGATAAGCTGATGGAAACTTTAAACTATTTTGAGCGTGCATTTGCAGACCCGTTTCCCAGCATGTATTACATGGATCTGCTTTATGGATTTGCCGGTGGTGTGGCAATAAAACTGATCGTGTATTACAGATCAAAGAACGCCAAGAAGTACCGGCAGGGTGTTGAGTATGGTTCTGCCAGATGGGGAACGGAAAAAGATATTCAGCCATACAAAGATCCGGTGTTTGAGAATAATATCATTCTTACAGCAACGGAATGGCTGATGATGTCCGGCAGACCAAAGAACCCTAAATTTGCCAGAAATAAAAACATTCTGGTGATCGGCGGTTCCGGCTCGGGCAAGACTCGGTTTTTTGTAAAACCGAACCTGATGCAGATGCACAGCTCTTATGTGGTCACAGACCCGAAGGGGACTGTTTTAGTGGAGGTGGGAAAATTGCTTGCAAAAGGCGCACCCATGACGGATGAAAATGGGAAACTGGTGCGTGATAAAAATGGAAAAGTGGTGTATGAAACTTATAAAATCAAGGTCTTGAATACCATTAATTTCAAAAAATCCATGCATTATAATCCGTTTGTCTACATCCGCAGTGAAAAAGACATCCTGAAACTGGTGACAACCATCATTGCCAATACCAAAGGGGAAGGTCAGCAGGCAGGGGAAGATTTTTGGGTAAAGGCCGAGAAATTATACTACTGTGCACTGATTGGCTATATCTGGTATGAGGGCCGTGAGGAAGAAAAGAATTTCAATACACTTCTTGCCATGATCAATGCATCAGAAGCCAGGGAAGACGATGAAAATTTCAAAAATCCGGTTGACCTTATGTTTGAGGAACTGGAGCAGAGAGACCCGGAACACTTTGCAGTGAGACAGTACAAAAAATACAAACTTGCTGCCGGTAAGACAGCAAAATCTATCCTGATCAGTTGCGGAGCAAGGCTTGCCCCCTTTGATATTAAGGAACTGCGGGAACTTATGAGCTACGATGAATTGGAACTGGATATGCTGGGAGACAGGAAAACAGCATTGTTTGTCATTATTTCTGATACGGACGATACGTTCAATTTCGTGGTATCCATGATGTATACGCAGTTATTTAACCTGCTGTGTGACCGGGCAGACGATGTATATGACGGCAGGCTGCCGATCCATGTGCGCTGCCTGCTTGATGAGTTTGCGAATATTGGGCAGATACCAAAGTTTGAGAAGCTGATTGCTACTATCCGTAGCAGGGAAATATCAGCTTCTATTATTTTGCAGTCCAAGAGCCAGCTAAAGGCAATCTATAAGGATAATGCTGACACGATTGAAGGCAATTGTGATTCCACGATCTTTCTGGGAGGGAAGGAAAAGACCACCTTAAAAGAGATGGCGGAACTTCTGGGAAAGGAAACGATTGATCTTTATAATACCTCGGATACGAGGGGAAGCCAGCGTTCCTATGGTATGAATTACCAGAAAACAGGGAAGGAGCTGATGAGCCAGGATGAAATAGCAGTTATGGACGGCGGGAAATGTATCCTGCAGCTTCGTGGTGTCAGGCCGTTCTTCTCGGATAAATATGACATCTGCAAGCATAAGAATTACAGGTATCTGTCGGATTATGACAAAAAGAACCGCTTTGATATTGAAAAATATCTTAGCACCAATCTCGTGCTGAAACCGGATGATACGGTGGAAGTCTATGAGATGTAACCAGTAAACCGGCAGCTTCCCGACAAGTTGTCGCAAAGTGGAAGGAGGAAAGCAATGGATGCCATTGGAAAAAGGCAGCCGGTACCCCATCGGCTAAAATGTAAGTACCGGCTGCGCAGTGTCGGATTTTCCAAAGGAAAAATCCTGCCCTTATGTTACCACACAAGGCGGGATTTTCACAGGGTTTTTCTCTTCCTTTTTTAAAGAAAGGACATACACATATGGGATTTTTTACTACGGCGATTACGACCTTAAAAACACTGGTTTGTGCCATCGGTGCCGGACTTGCGGCATGGGGTGTCATCAACCTGCTGGAAGGATATGGCAATGACAACCCTGGGGCCAAGTCGCAGGGAATAAAACAGCTCATGGCTGGCGGTGGCATTGTGCTGATTGGAATGAACCTGATCCCGCAGCTGGCAACGCTGTTCGGATAATTGGATGAACGGGATTATTGAGAAGATAACAGAGTTCATAAAGGAGCTTCTGACAGGATGGATCACATCCAACCTGGACACCATGTTCACGGATGTCAATACGAAGGTGGGAACCATTGCTGCGGAAGTTGGAAGGACGCCCCAAGACTGGAACAGTGGCATTTTTTCGATGATAAAGAGCTTGTCGGATAATGTCATTGTCCCTATTGCGGGGATGATCATCACGTTTGTGCTGTGCTATGAGCTGATCTCCATGATCATGGAGAAGAACAACATGCACGATACGGACACGTTCATGTTTTTTAAGTACATTTTCAAGATGTGGGTAGCGGTATATCTGGTGACCCATACCTTTGATATTGCGATGGCCATTTTCGATGTGGCAAACCATGTGGTGACGAGTGCCGGAGGCATTATAAACGGCAATGCTTCCATAGATGTGGCAGATGCGCTGCAGGCCATTTTGGAGAATGGCGTGGAGGATATGGGCATCGGGGAACTGTTAGGGCTTGGCGTGGAGACGATGATCGTGAGTCTTTGCATGAAGATCATATCCGTCCTGATTACCGTCATTTTATATGGGCGTATGATCGAGATCTATCTTTATGTATCTGTTTCACCTATCCCATTTGCTACCTTTACCAACCGGGAATGGGGAAGCATTGGGAACAATTATGTGAAAGCACTGATGGCATTGGGGTTCCAGGGATTTTTCATGATGGTATGTGTGGCGATTTATGCTGTGCTGGTCAATTCCATCACAGTGGCAGACAACATCCACACGGCAATCTGGTCCGTGGCTGCCTATACTGTAATCCTGTGCTTTAGTTTATTTAAGACAGGCTCCCTGTCAAAGTCAATTTTTAATGCACATTAGGAGGGAAAGCTATGGCGTATGTACCTGTGCCAAAAGACTTGTCGAAAGTCAAGACAAAAGTGGCACTGAACCTGACCAAAAGACAGATCATCTGCTTCTCCCTTGCGGGAGTGTGCGGATTACCAGTTTACTTTTTAACAAAAACAGGTCTGGGAACAGATGTGGCGGCAACACTGATGGTCATTGTGATGCTGCCTTTTTTCTTTCTGGCGATGTATGAGAAAGATGGGTTCTCTGCCGAAAAGATACTGTTCCACATCATCCGGCAGAAATTTCTGCGTCCGGGGGTACGTGTTTATCAGTGTGAAAACATGTATGACCGGCTTGTGGAGCTGGACAGAATAGAGAAAGAAGGTGCAAAACTTGAGAAAAAGGCAAAAGAAGCCAGGGAAGCGAGAAATCCGTTCCGCTTCCACCGGAAATCCTGCCGTAAAAAGTAGGTCACAGCCTGCCGGAAACATTGGGCTTACAAAAGAGGAAAAGAAACGGCTGCGTCAGCTGCGGGAGAAAAAAGCAGAGCAGAAAAAGAAGAAGGTCCCTTTCACGGCGCAGGAGACACTCCCTTATAAAGAAATATACCGGGACGGTATCTGCCAGACGGAGGACAGGTTTTTTTCCAAGACCATCCAGTTTTTTGATATTAACTATCAGCTTGCGAAGAATGATGACAAGACAACGATTTTTGAGAATTACTGTGAGTTCCTGAATTACTTTGACAGTTCTGTCCGTTTTCAGATCACGTTTTTAAACCAGCAGGTCAACTTTGATGAGTATTCCAAGACCATTGATATTCCGCCAAAAGGGGATGCGTTTGATGACATCCGGAAGGAATATGCGGATATGCTGAAAATGCAGCTTGCAAAAGGGAATAATGGTCTGGTGAAGACAAAGTATATCACCTTTGGGATTAAAGCGGATAGCCTACGGGCAGCAAAATCCAGGCTGGAGCGTATTGAGACAGGGATTCTTAACAACTTTAAAGTGCTGGGGGCTGCGGCAAGGCCATTGAATGGTCTGGAACGTCTCAAAATCCTCCATGACACTATGAATATGGATACCAAGGAACCGTTTAAATTCCATTACGGAATGGTGGCAAAGACAGGGCTTGGGACAAAGGACTTTATTGCACCAACCGGGTTTGATTTCCGCAATGACAGCTATTTCCGTATGGGACAGACATTCGGATGCGTGTCCTATCTGCAGATCACTTCACCGGAGCTGACGGATAAGATGCTGGCGGATTTCCTTGATATGGAGGAAAACCTGATCGTAAACATCCATGTGCAGCCCGTAGACCCGAAGGCAGCCATTAAAAGCCTGAAAAATATCCTTTCCAATATCCAGAAAATGAAGATAGAGGAGCAGAAAAAGGCAGTAAGAAGCGGATATGACATGGACATCATCCCTACGGATATTTCCACTTATGGGGAAGAAGCAGAGAATTTGCTGAATGAACTGCAGTCCAGAAATGAGAAGATGTTTAAAGTAACATTCCTTCTGATGAATACGGCGGACAGCAAGAGGAAGCTGGATAATATCGCTTACCAGACTGCCGGTATCGCACAGAAATATAACTGCAATATCCGCAGGCTCCAGTATCTGCAGGAACAGGGAATGGTGGCATCCCTTCCGCTGGGGATGAACCAGACAGGTGTCCACAGGCTCCTGACTACTACATCCACAGCGATTTTTGTACCGTTTACCACCCAGGAACTGTTTATGGACGGGGAGGCACTTTATTACGGTCTGAATGCGTTATCCAACAACATGATCATGGTTGACCGTAAGAAACTGAAAAACCCCAATGGCTTGATTTTAGGTACGCCGGGTTCCGGAAAGTCTTTTGCGGCGAAGAGGGAAATCCTGAATGTATTCCTGATCACGGATGATGATATTATCGTGTGCGACCCGGAAGGGGAGTATTTCCCACTGGTAAATGCTTTAAACGGGCAGGTGGTAAAGATCAGTGCAAAAAGTACCGATTATATCAATCCGATGGATGTAAACCTTGATGTGATCTACCATCCGGAGAAGTACCGGATTAACGGGGATACGGAGGATGTGGACACCATTATTGCGGACAAATCCGAGTTTATTGCATCGTTCTGCGAGCTGATTATGAAAAAGCCGCAGGGTGCGGAGTTGGACGGCGATGAAGTGTCCATTATCGACCACTGTATTAAGGATATTTATGAGGAATTTCTTTATAATGACCCGGTACCGGAAAAAATGCCGGTGTTAGAGGATTTCCTGAACCGGCTGAATGATTATGCAGACCAGAATGATGCGGCAAGGAGGATTGCAAACTGCCTGCAGCTTTATGTTACAGGTTCACAGAATGTGTTCAACCACAGGACAAATGTAGATATGAATAACCGAGTGGTATGTTTTGATATTAAGGACCTGGGGACCACGCTTCGGAAAGCTGGGATGCTGATCGTCCAGAACATGGTATGGACAAGGGTTTCCACCAACCGGGCACTAAAAAAGGCAACCAGGTACTATGTGGATGAGTTCCACCTTCTTCTGAAGCAGCCGCAGACAGCCAACTATTCGGTGGAAATCTGGAAGCGTTTCCGTAAATGGGGTGGTATTCCCACTGGACTGACACAGAATGTAAGCGATTTTCTTGGTTCCCTGGCTGTGGAAAACATCGTAGGCAACAGTGATTTTATATATATGCTGAACCAGCATAGTGGTGACCAGAAAATCCTTGCCGAAAAACTGAATATCTCACAGCATCAGCTCTCTTTCGTCAATAACAGTAATGCCGGGGAAGGGCTGATTTTTTATGGGAATGTGATCATTCCATTCTCTGATAAGTATCCGACAGATACAAAGACCTATGCCATCATGAGTACAAAACCAGAAGAAATGCAGACGGAAGGGTGATCCCTCTTTTGCAGAAAAGAGGTGAGGCATTTTGCAGGAGCAGAAGTTTAAGGCAAAAGAGAAGAAAGTAAACCGTATGACCAGGAGTGGTCTGGTAGAAGAGAACCTTGCCACAAAGGGGAGCCGTAAGCTGACAGATAAGCAGGAAGAATTATCTTTTAAGAAGTCAGATGTAGAACAGTCCTTTGCGGCAGACCGGGAAGAAAGGAGGAAACCACAGAAAAAAGAGCATACGAAAGGACCGCCGGAAAACAAGGCCAGAAGCCGGCTGCCAAAAGAAAAGGAAGAAGACGATCCTGCCAAAGCGGAGGAAAATGCAGAAGAACCGCAGGAGAGCAGTTATCCGGATGACAGAAGGAAAGAACCCCGTGAATCAGTGGCGGCAGTCCGGGAACGGAAGGCAAGGAACCGGAGGCGTTACCATAACCAGAAACAGGTGAAAGCCTCAAGGCTTCAGTTTGACAAGATGGAAGCGGATGGGAGTCTGAATCAGAAACAAAAAGATGAAAAGATACCGGGAACGGAACCTGAAACGGAGAAAAGCCGGAAGCTCATCCGGGCAGAAGAAAAGTCAAAAAAGGCTTCCCAGAAGCTGGAACATGCCAAAAAGCACCAGACACAGAAGAAATCTATGAAACTGCAGCGTGTCAGGGAGGATGCGCCGGAAGGAAGCAAATACCGTCTGTATTTTGAAGAAACACCAAAAGCAGCGAAAACAGTTCCGGCAGTAAAGAAAGCCGGGGTACGGCTGAAAGATGATGTTGGGAATCTGGCGCACAATAAAATCCGGCAGGAGGAACAGGATAATTCTGCTGTACAAGCCGCCCATAAAGGGGAGCAGGCAGGGGAGGCACTGCTTCGGCAGCACAGCAACCGTAATTTCCGGAAGCAGAGAAAACAGCAGAGCAGCCTGAACCGTCTGGAGCGGAAAACTTATCTGGCAAATACGAATTACCAATACCGGAAATGGCTGGAAGAACACCCGGAAATGCAGAAAAAACTGTTCCGGAAAATGCTGCAGAAACAGAGGATTAAGCGGGAGTATATAATCGCATACAGGGCAGGGAAAATCCAGAAAGAAACAAAAAGGACAACCTTGAAGATGGCTGATGTATCTACAAAGGTAGCCAGAAAGGTTCAGGAGATGATCACACGTAACAGTACGTTGATTGTTTCCGCATTGCTGCTTCTGATTTTACTGCTGATCATCATGACAGGTATTTCATCCTGTTCCATGATACTGACAGACAATGTTTCTACGGTGATAGCGACCAGTTACATAGCAGATCCAGAGGAGATTGAACAGGCAGAGCTTTACTACACAAAGATGGAAGCCGAGCTGCAGCAACAGATCAACCAGATGGAAACGCAGTATCCGGGAAAAGATGAATACCGGTTCAATATTGGAGCTATTGGGCATGATCCCCATACACTGATCAGTTATCTGACTGCAAAGTATGGGGATTTTACTTTTTCACAGGTCAAAGGAGAACTGGAGTCCCTGTTTTCCGAACAATACGGAATCCGTGTAGAAGAGACTACGGAAACAAGGGAGGAAACAAGAACTATACGGGTGGGTGAGTCCCTGGGAAATGTGGTCACAAGTGGTTACTGCAACTGCACGATCTGCTGCGGGGTATGGAGCGGCGGGCCGACAGCCAGCGGTGCCATGCCGCAGGCAAACCATACCATTGCTGTGGATGCATCCAATCCATTTCTCCCGATGGGGACGAAAGTGGTAATGAACGGTGTGGAATATACGGTGGAAGATACCGGGAACTTTGCCAGGTATGGAGTACAGTTTGATGTGTATTATGACAATCACGCAGCAGCGTCTGCCCATGGGCATCAGACCTGGGAATGCTTTTTGGCAGAGGGAAATGCCAACTCTGTAGAGGTGACCAGAACAGTGACCGCAGATGTGCTGAATGTTTCTTTGACAGCCAAGCCGCTCTGGAGTGTTGTCCAGTCACGCATGGATGAAGAACAGAAAGAAATCTATGAGGTAGTGTATTCCTGTCGGGGAAACCTGCAGGATTATGATACGCCCATTGAACTGAACTGGTATTCCTATGTCAGCAGTTATTATGGATATTCCATCAATAACTCCACAGGGCGGATGGAACTGCACCGTGGTGTAAACATCAATGTCCGGGAAGGGACAGAAGTACAGTCCGTGATGGATGGCACAGTGGTCCGGACAGGGTATGATAGCACCTTTGGAAATTATGTGGTGACACAGGATGAAAAAGGTGTGCAGGTAAAATATGCCTATCTGCAGAATGTGTCTGTATCCCGGGGAGAAACCGTTACAAAAGATACAGTGATCGGTACCACGGGAAGTACAGGAAGTGCCACCGGAAGCCAGCTTTATCTGGAAATCGTAAAAGACGGGACTTATTATAACCCGATCTTTTATATCGGAACCGGTGAAGGCGGCTTATATGGCGGCGGTGCTGCTTATGACGATGAGACAGTACGCAGGCTGTTTGCAGAGGCAGAACGATACCTTGGTATGCCTTATGTATGGGGTGGCTCCAGTCCTGCAACGTCCTTTGACTGTTCCGGGTTTGTAAGCTATGTGTTTACCAATTCCGGAGTCTGCAACATGGGAAGGCTGACGGCACAGGGAATTTACAACATCTGTACGCCGATAGCACCGGAAGAGGCCAGGGCAGGGGACATTATTTTCTTTACCGGAACGTACAATGCCGGGGAACCGGTGACCCATGTGGGGATTTATGCCGGTAACGGACAGATGATCCACTGTGGTGACCCGATCCAGTATACATCTATCAATACGGCTTACTGGCAGTCCCATTTTTACGGGTTCGGAAGACCAAATTAGGAGGGAAACCATTGAATATTGAGCGAATCAAGGCAGAACTTTCCAAAACCTATGCCAGGATCGAACAGCTCCAGAAACGGGCAAGGGATTTGGAAGAGCAGAAGAAACAGGCGGAGGATATGGAATACCTGAAGATCATCCGGAAACATGGTATTTCAGCCGAGGAACTTCAGCTGATGATTGACATCAGCAATGAGGAACAGAAACAGATTTTAGAAAACAGAGAAAAGGAGCAGACAGGCAATGAAGAAAATCCATAAAAAAGCGGCTGCGCTGTTATTTGCAGTTACAGTGGCCGGTGTCCCTTTGGGGACGGCATTTTTGGGTTCCACGGTGGGCGCAAATGTGTTTGCACAGGCCACGGAAATGGCTGCTGAAGAAACTGCAGAGCAGGAAAATACTGAAATTTTCCCGGAAGAAGGACAAGGAGAGGAACAAACGGCAGTTGCCCAGCCAGAAGAAGAGCAAGCAGGAGAACAGACTGCAGTTACCCGGTCAGAAGATCTGCCTGATGAACAGACGGCAGAGGAAGTGCAGGAAACGCAGGTGCAGGCAGATACCGCCGCTGAAGATACTGCAGTAGAAAGTGAGAATGCCGTACCAGAGACGGAAACACAGGAAACCGCAGTACAGCCAGATGTGGTGATCACCATTACGGAACCGGACGGATGGCAAAAAGAGCAGGCGAAAGCCATGATCCAGGTGGAGGATGCGGCAGGGAGCGGCAGTTTTTCCGTTGTGAAAGTGGAAGCCAGGATTTCCGAAAATGGAAGCTGGCTGGATGTGACACAGGAACGGGAAGTGACGGTGACCGGGAACTGCAGTGTGTATGTGCGGGTCACGGATCAGAATGGACAGACCTATACACAGAGCAGATACATAGAATGCTTTGACCAGACAAAACCGACACTGAGTGCTGCGGCAAAAAACAGGGTGCTGATCATCCGGGGAACCGATGAAGGCTCCGGGGTGGCAGCGATTTATGTGAATGGAAACGAATTTACGGAACTGACGGATAATGCTTTAAAGGTAAGGTTGCAGAGGGCAGATACTTCCTATCAGTATTTTACCCTGCAGGTCCGGGATAATGCGGGTAATTTGTCAGAGACTTATCAGGTAGCCAATCCATATTATGAAAATCCGGATGCTGTATCCAACCCGTCGGACGGGACTGGTCCAGAAGAAAATAGCAACTCTTCCGGTGGATGCCAGCCCGACAGCCCCGACCAGTGCCACAGCAACCGTGACGGATTACCAGTCAACGGTCAGCGATACATCCTCTGGTGAAGCAGAGACAACAGAGACAACGGATACGGAGATTGCCATTTCAGATACAGATACCGGAAGGATACAGGGCGATATTGTTTCTTCTACTGTAAAAGGCGGGAAAGAGTTTTATATCATACGGACAAAGAGCGGAAAGATTTTTTATCTGATCGTTGATATGGATAAAACAGATGATAACGTGTACCTTCTGACAGAAGTAGGCGAAAATGACCTGTTAAACTTTACGGATACGGATACCGTAACGCTTCCGCAGAACCAGGCGGTCATGGAGTCTTCCCTGCCTCTGGAAATCGTAGAACAGGAACCGGAAACAGAACCGGAAGAAAAAGAGCCTGAAGAAGAGGCGAAACCTGCAGAAAAGACAGCAAATAATTCCGGAACCATCCTTTTGATGGTGCTTGCCCTTGTGGGTGTCGGCGGAGGTTATTACTACCTGAAATTCGTCAGGGGAAAGAAAGAGTCTTTTGAGTATGATGACGAAGATGAGGATGAGGAAGAAACCGCCTATGAAGAAGATGATACCGAAACAGAACCGGAGGAAGATACCGGTGAAGAAGAACCGGAAAATGAGGACTCTTTGGAGGATGAGGACTATATGTAAACAGGAAAGAAAGCGGTGTTTTGGCACCGCTTCTTATCATAAAAAAGATTTTCCTTTCATTAAAGAGAAATGAGGTGAAACATGCAGTTAGTAATTACGGAAAAACCCAGCGTGGCAAAGAGCATCGCCCAGGTGCTTCATGCTGCGGAAGCAAAAAACGGGTATCTGCAGGGGAATGGTTATCTGGTGTCTTGGTGTGTAGGGCATCTGGTGGAACTGGCCAGTGCGGATTCCTACCGGGAAGAATGGAAGAAATGGTCTCATGAACAGCTTCCCATCATTCCGGATGTGTGGCAGTACAAGGTAAAGGAAAGTACCAGAAAACAGTATGAGGTACTGAAAACATTGCTCCATGACCCACAGGTGGCAGAAGTGGTCTGTGCGACAGATGCAGGACGGGAAGGAGAACTGATCTTCCGGCTGGTCTATGAGCAGGCAGGATGTACAAAACCATTCAAGCGCCTGTGGATTTCTTCTATGGAAGAGCGTGCCATTGTGGACGGGTTTGCCAATCTTCGGGATGGACGGGAGTATGACAACCTTTACCTGTCTGCCGTATGCAGAAGTGAAGCGGACTGGCTGGTTGGCATCAATGCCACAAGGCTGTTTACCGTGTTATACCGTCACAGGCTGACGGTGGGAAGAGTACAGACACCGACACTGGCTATGATGGTGGACCGGGAACAGAGCATATCAGATTTTAAGAAGGAGCGCTATTTTATGGTGCATCTCCTGTGCGGCGGGCTGGATGCTGTGACAGGAAGGATTGATGAACAGGATAAGGCGGAAGAGATCATGGGAGCTTGCCAAAAAGGGCAGGCTCTTGTTGTGTCTGTCAAACAGGAAGAAAAGTCTGTGTATCCGCCGAAGCTGTATGACCTGACAACCCTCCAGAGAGATGCAAACCGTCTGTTTGGCTTCACTGCCCAGCAGACTCTGGATTACACCCAGAGCCTTTATGAACAGAAACTGGTAACATACCCGAGGACAGACAGCCAGTTTTTGACAGATGATATGGAAAAGAATGCGCTGGAGTCAGCGGCGGCGGTGCAGATGGTTTTCCCATTTATGCAGAGCAGCCTGCCGGTTCCGGATGTGGGGAGGGTAATGGACAGCAGGAAAGTGTCCGACCACCATGCCATAATCCCTACCGTGGAGATCGAAAAGACAGACCTGGGGAAAGTGCCGGGAGGGGAGCGGCAGATTTTATCCCTGATTGCTATGCGTCTCCTCTGTGCTACAGGAGAGATACATAAAATTGAGAGCGTTAAGGCGGAACTGGAATGTAATGGTATCCTTTTTACAGCTTCCGGAAAGACCATCCTGCAGAATGGATGGAAAACTACGGAAGAACAGTTCCTGAAAGAGTATAAAACGGGAAAGAAAAACGATAAAGAAGAAGTTCCATTGCCGGGATTGGCAGAGGGAATGACATTTCATGATGTGGATACAAAGGTCAGTGAGCATTACACTTCACCGCCGAAACATTTTACAGAGGATACGCTTCTGTCTGCAATGGAACATGCTGGAAGCGAAGAAATGGGTGAAGAAGTGGAAAGAAAGGGGCTTGGGACCCCGGCAACCAGAGCTGCGATCATTGAAAAGCTGGTTGAGAAAGGATTTGTTGAGAGAAAAAATAAGCAGATGCTTCCCACAGAGGATGGTGTAAAACTGATCACAGTGCTGCCGGAGGTAGTGAAATCGCCAAAACTGACGGCAGAATGGGAAAATGACCTGACGTTGATCTCCAAGGGGGAAAAGTCCTCCGAAGTATTTATGGAAGGGATTGAGGCGATGGTGTCCGCTCTGGTGCATACCTACCATGAAGTGGATGAATCAAAGCAGGGGATGTTTTCCAGTGACCGTGAGGCGGTGGGCAGATGCCCGAAATGTGGCGGCAATGTTTATGAAGGCAGAACGAACTTCTACTGTGAAAACAAGGACTGTGATTTTGCCTTATTAAAAAATAACCGGTATTTTGCTTCCATGCGTAAGGAGTTAACCAAGCCTGTTGTCCAAGCGCTTTTAAAGAATGGGAAAGCAAAGGTATCCGGCCTGTATTCCAAGAAAAAAGACAGTACCTTTGCGGCTACCATTCACATGGATACTTCTGGAAAATATCCGCAGTTTTCCATGACATTTGATGGGGAGAAAGGCAGCAAAGGGAAGAAAGTAAATAAAGAAAGAGGTAGCAAACATGAATAGAAAAAGAACATTGAGGCAGTTCCTTTCAGGAATGATGGCAATCCTTACGGTATTTACCACAATTTTCTCTTCTTTACCGGCATATGCGTCGGAAGAAGAAAAGAAAGCGAAGGAGTATCCACTTTACGAAGAGGTAAAAGAGTTTCTGGATGTGGATGAAGTGGTAACGGCAAAAGACCTGGAAGTGGATTCCGGTTCTGTTTTTGACATTACCAAAGACATGACCGGGATAGAAATTCCGGATAAAGAGAAAGTAAAAGTAACCTTCCATGAAGCAAAGAATGAGGCAGAAGAGGAATTTTCTATCAACCATGCCGATACTTATAAAGCGGTGTATTATGTAGAACCGATAAGCGGCCATCCGGTATATCAGATTTCCCGTAAGATCATCGTCAGGGAAGAGGCAGCTTCCGGAACCGTACAGCAGGAAATGACGGTAACCGATGCCGGTACGGAAACGTCTGTGGAAGAATCCGGGGACGAGGAAGGAGAGCCGGACTCGCAGGAGCCTGTGACAGAGTTCCCCATTCCGGAGACAGAAACAGAACCTGTGACAGATGGTACGGAAACCACAGAAGAGGAAACAACAGGTGATCCGGGACTTCCTTCCAATGAAACGGAGATGCTACAGGAACCGGCAGTGGAAGAAACAGAGGTCATTGTTCTTCCGGAGGAAGAGCAGTCAGAGGTGACAGTTGATACAGAAGATGGAACAGAGCTGGAGACAGAAGAAGAACCAGAGTCAGAGACAGAAACGGAAACAGAAGCAGAAACAGAGTCTGAAACTTCCGGTGACGGTGATTACCAGGTCCGTATTACAAAAGGGGAAGAATTGGATATTGTTCTGAACCATGAGGACGGGAGCTATGATGCCGGTGAAACGGTGGAATTTTCCACCAACCTGCCGGAAGGATGCCTGACAGCAGTAGCGGCTTTAAAAGAGGAAGCAAATGCACAGGGCAATACGGCAGATCTTCTGTATTCCGAAGTAACTTACCATGCCCAGACAGATACGTTCAGTTTTGAAATGCCTGCAGAGGATATCGCACTGGAGGTTGCCGTTGACCAGGCACAGGGTGGCATCATGCTTTTAGCAGCCGGAGACGAAGGTTTATGGGATGAAGCCACGGAGATTGAGGCGAATACCTATTATTACTATTCTGACGGACAGCTCCATCCCTTCAATTCCGTTATGGGAAGCGGAGGCAATGACTCCTATAAATATATCCGTTACAAAGTAGGAGGCAAGACTTATACAGTCAATGCGTATTGTATGCAGCATTCCATGTCTTCCCCACCCAGCGGTACTACCTATAAGAATATGATCGAGCTGGATGAGGGCGGCGATGATAAGTATCTCCGGAAAGCATTCTTCTATGGGTATGGCGGTCCCGGATGGGGCGGCACGTTCAACGGCTATAACATCAAACAGATCATGGAAAAGGCAGGGTGTACATCCGAGACAAGGGCGATGCAGCATTATCTGGTGGATTATCTTTATGATGGCGAGTCCGGTTTCGGCGGGGCTTTGTCGGATACTGCAAAAAATATGCTGCGGGAGATTAAGGCAGCACTGGCAAAAATGCCCGACCCGGCAGCCATGGAGCTGCTTCCGGGCCTTTCCGTTACGGTAAATGGAGCAGAAACAGAGACCTTTACATGGAAAGCAAATGAAGCTTTCACGATTACCATCCATCTGGAGGATGGGGTAAGCCTTGTAAATGAAACAACCGAAAAAACAGGGACTGGAAATGTGACAGTAAAAGGCGGGGAGAAATTCCATCTGGTTGCAACAACCAATGACATCAGCAAACTGAAAGGAAACTATGCGATCACTTCCAAATATCCGCTGGATTTCCATGCCATGCTTCTGAAACTGCAGAACTCGCAGGACATTGGATTTGGATATTATACGGATTCATCGGATATTTCCCTTACAGTGGACTGGCCGGAGCAGGCACAGATTGACATTGTGAAGCAGGATGGCACTTCCGGGGCAAAGCTGGCGGGTGCTGTATTTGGCATTTACAGTGATGCGGCCTGCACGAACCTGATCACCAAAATGCCCGCAACGGATAATAACGGTGCCTCCAGCGTGACACTGACAAAGACACAGGATACTGTGTACTTAAAAGAGATCACCGCACCTGCGGGTTATGTGGTAAGTGCAAAGGCAGAGAACATCAATCTGGTGGTAGGGAAGACAGTGACCAAAACCATTCCTAATCAGGAACAGACGGAAAGCCTGACGGTATATAAAGAAGGGGAAGTCCTGACCGGGGCTTCCGTTACAGAGTCCGGGACTTCCTTCCAGTATGAAAAACGAAAATTAAAAGGTGCTGTATATAAAGTTACTGCCGCAGAGGATATTACAAATGCCGCCGGTTCGGTGGTCTATAAAAAAGGAATGGCAGTGACGGAGAACCTGACAACCGGGGAGGGCGGAAGTGCAGCGCTTAATAACCTGCCCCTTGGCTCTTATGTGGTAACAGAGATAAAAGCCCCGGGCAACTATATCAATAACGGGGAAAGCAAAACAGTCACATTAAGCTATGCGGGACAGAATGAAAGTGTGGTATTTGCAAACGTAACCTTTTCCAATGACCGCCAGAAAGCGGAAGTTACAGTTGTGAAAAAAGACAGGGAAACAGAAAATCCCCTTGCGGGCGGCAGGTATGGTCTGTTTGCAGGAAATGATATCCTGAACGCAGACGGGATTGTGGTTGTAAAGAAGGATACCCTGATCGAGCAGGCAGTTACAGGGGCAGACGGTTCGGCAGTGTATCAGGCAGACCTTCCGCTTGGAAACAGTTATTATCTGAAAGAACTGCAGGCCCCGGATAATTATTACCGCAATAGTGAGGATGTCTATACTTTTACTTTTGCTTATACCCATGACAAAGAACCGGTACAGAAGTTTTCCCATACCTTTACCAATGAGCGGGTGGATGCCGTGATCAGGCTGGTAAAGAAAGATGCGGAAACCGGCACTCCCCAGGGGGACGCTACTCTTGAACATGCCGTATATGGTTTGTTTGCACGGGAAGATATTATACATCCGGACGGCAGGACAGGGGTGATCTACCCTGCAGGGACACAGATTGCCACATTGCCTACGGATGCGGAAGGCAAAGCATCGGTAACGGGTTTATATCTTGGAAAGTATTATGTGAAAGAAATTACCCCGTCAAATGGCTATCTGCTGGATGAAAAGGAGTATGACCTTTCCTGCAGTTTTGAAGGTGACCTTGTAAAAACAGTGGAGCAGACCTGTACTTCACCGGAGCAGGTGATCAAGCAGCCGTTCCAGATCATCAAAGCTGCCCAGAATGGAAAGACAGATGCAGACCTGCTAAAAGGTGCCGGTTTCTCTGCCTATCTGGTGAGCAGCCTGAAAACAAAAGAGGATGGAAGCTATGATTTCTCCTCTGCAAAGCCGGTTGTGATCGGGGAAAATGGGGCAACGGAGATCTTTACCGATGAAAAGGGATATGCCTGTTCCATTGCGCTTCCTTTTGGGACTTATCTTGTAAGGGAGACAACTACGCCCCACAACTATGAGCCGGTGGATGATTTTATCGTAAGGATTACGGAAAACCATCCGAATACACCGCAGACCTGGAGGGTGCTTCTGGATGATGAATTTGAAGCAAAGCTGAAAATCATCAAACTGGATGATGAGACGAAGAAAACAGTCCTGATTCCGGGTACGGAATTTAAGATTTATGACCTTGACCATGAAAAATACGTGGAACAGGTTACCACATATCCTACTACAGTTACCCATAAATCTTATTTCACGGATGCGGACGGATACCTGATCCTGCCACAGAGCCTGCCCATCGGCCATTACCGGGTCGAGGAAGTGACGGCTCCGGAAGGATATACCATCAACCAGAATTATGTGGAAGTTACAGTGGATTCCAATACCGCATATTATCAGGATGATGTCAGCAAAGATATTATTATTGAAGCTGTGTATGAGAACCATCCGGTAAAAGGTGAGCTGACAGTAGTGAAAAAGGGAGAAGTGCTGGACGGATATAAAAAGGATTTTACATACAAAATCCAGAACCTTGCCGGTGCCGTATTTGCGGTCTATGCAGCCGAAGATATTTATACGGCTGATTTCCAGAAGGATTCCAATGGAAACCGTATCCTGGAGTATGCAAAAGATGAACTGGTGGCAGAACTGACTACTGGCAAGGATGGCACAGCCACTTTAAAGAATCTTCCCCTTGGGACATACAAGGTAGTGGAAAAGACAGCCCCGGAAGGTTTTGTGCAGAACAGCGAAGCGCAGAATGTGCAGTTTGTTTATGCAGGGCAGGATACCCCGGTGGTTTCTGAAAGCGTGGAATTTTCCAATGAACGCCAGAAGGTGGAAATTTCTGCTGTGAAAAAGGATACGGAAAATGAAAAACTGCTGGCGGGAGCGGAATTTGCCCTATATGCAAAAGAGGATATCAAAGCTGGCGATGCAGTCATTGTTAAGGCAGATACGCTTCTTGCATCTGCCGTTACGGAGGAGAATGGAAAAGCAGTCTTTGGGCAGGACCTGCCGTTTGGAACATATTATGTGAAAGAGACAAAGGCACCGGCAGGTTTTGTTTCTAATGGGGAGACTATTGAAGCAACTGCTTCTTATCAGGGACAGGAAGTAGAAGTTGTCCGTCTGGAAGAAGTCTTTAAGAACCAGCCGACCATTACAGAATTTACAAAATCTGACCTGACAACCAGTGTAGAGCTGGATGGGGCAACACTGACAGTATTGGATCAGGACAAGAATACAGTGGATACATGGACTTCCGTAAAAGGAGAGCCGCATGTGATCAAACGGCTGCATGTGGGCGAGACATACATTCTCCGGGAAGAGTTTGCGCCTTATGGTTACCTGAAAGCGGAAGAAGTGGAATTTACTGTTGCAGATACCTCAGAAGTACAGAAAGTGGAAATGAAAGACGATGTTCCGACAGGCCGTATCATCATCAACAAAAAAGGTGAATTTATCGGTGAAATCACATGGAATGATATGATGGCCGGAGCAATGGAATCTGCATTTGGCTATGTGACAGGTTCCCTGAAGGATGTAACTTTTGAGGTATATGCGCTGGAGGACATCAAAGCTGCAGATGGTGAGAGTGAGGATTACTACAAAAAAGATGACCTTGTAGCAACCATCACAACGGATGCGCTGGGCTATGCGAGGGCGGATGACCTGCCTCTTGGAAAATACTATGTGGTGGAAAAAGAAACTGCAGAAGGGTTTGTGCTGGATGGGGAAGCAAGGAAGATCGACCTTACCTACCGTGACCAGGATACCCCTGTGGTCACCTACGATGAGGAATGGCAGAACAGCCGCCAGAAGGCAAAAGTAACTGTTGTAAAGAAAGAAAAAGGTCTGGAACGTGTCCTGGAGGGTGGAGTGTTTGCCCTCTGTACAAGAGAGAATATTAAAAATGCGGACGGAAAAGTGCTTCTGAAAGCAGATACCGTCATTGAGCAGAAAGCGACGGATAAAGAGGGAAAAATCCTCTTTTCAGCAGATCTCCCCATGGGCGGCAGATACTATGTAAAAGAAGTTCAGGCACCGGCAGGTTTTGTGACCACAGGTGAGGTACAGGAATTTGACTTCACTTATGCCGGTGAGGATCAGGCAGAGGTCATGTTTGACTTTATTTTTGAAAACGAACCTACAATCGTGGAGATCACGAAGTCAGACCTTACAACCGGTGGAGAACTTCCGGGAGCCAAACTGCAGGTGACGGATAAAGATGGAAATGTAGTGGATGAATGGATATCCGGTACAACACCGCATGTGATCCGGGAACTGGAGACTGGCAGGGAATATATGCTGACCGAGAAAATCCCTGCAGATGGATATGTAACAGCGGAAAGCATTACTTTTACGGTAGAGAATACTGCAGAAGTGCAGAAAGTGGAAATGAAAGACGATGTTACAAAAGTTCAGATCAGCAAGGTAGATATGACAGACGGAAGCTCCGAGATCGAGGGGGCAAAGCTGTATATCCTGAATGAGAATAATGAGGTGATGGAAAGCTGGACATCCGGAAAAGAGCCGCATTATGTGGAGAAACTTCCGGTTGGGACTTATACACTTTTGGAAGAGTCTGCTCCAAAGGGATATATCATTTCCAATAAAGTGAAATTCACAGTAAAGGATACCGGAGAAATACAGTCTGTGAAGATGGAGGATGACCAGGCAAGGGGAAGAGTCATTTTAAATAAGACCGACAAGGATACCAAAAAGCCGATGAAGGGAGTGGAATTTGCCCTTTGTGACAGCAAAGGAAAAGTCCTTGAAACACTGGTTACGGACAGTGCAGGCCATGCGGAGTCGAAAAGTTATCCGATTGCTACATTCAAGAATGGTGCTTATGGAAAGGAGATTGTTTATATCCTGAAAGAAACGAAAACGCTGGAAGGTTATAAATTGGACAAGACAGAATACAAGGTAAAATTCTCTTATGTGGATGATAAAACACCGGTTGTGGAGTATAAGATTGACCTTACCAATGAAAAGATTCCGGAAGAACAGCCGGAAACACCTTCTGCACCGGGTTCATCTGCACCAGATTCACCGTCCTCTGCGCAGAACACTCCGACATCTGTGATTGCGAACAGTCCAAAAACAGGTGACCATACACCAATTCTGCTGTTTGTGCTTCTGATGGCATTATCTGCAGGTGGGATTATCACAATGTTTGTTATGAAGAAACATAAAAAATAAAGCATCCTGGGCTGCATGGCAACATGCGGCCCTCATTATGAAAGAAAGAAGGTATAAAACATGGTAAAAGCAGAAGTAGAAATGAAAAACAAAGAAATGGCTAAGAAAAGGCTGGCAGCCTATGCAGTAAAAGTCAGGAAATGCCATAACGAGAAAGTAAAGGAGGAGAAATAGATGGATTATCAGGAATTTCAGGCAAAAATAGCAGAAGAGATCAAAGGGTATCTTCCCGAAATGTATGCAGATGCAGTTGTCAGGGTGGAACAGATAACAAAGAATAATGGGGTAACGTTGGATGCCCTTCAGGTCATGCTTCCGGGAGAACATATGGCCCCTTCCATATACCTGAATGAATTTTACGGGCAGCATCAGGAGGGCCGGAGCATGGAAAACATTCTGGCGCAGATCGGAAAAATCCGGGCAGAGTGTATGATGCCTGATCGGAGAGATGTGGAAGTATTTCAGAATTTTGCCCAGGTGAAGGATAAGATTATCTTCCGTGTAATCGGTGCCGACAGTAACCGGGATATGCTGCAGAAGATTCCTCACCGGATGGAGAATGATATGGCACTGGTTTACCGTGTACTGTTGGATAAAGGTGAGGAAGGTACAATGTCCGCATTGGTTAACGGTATGCTCCAGAAGGAGTGGGGAGTGACAGAAAAAGAACTGTATGACCTGGCACTGGCAAATACCCAGAGGGAGTTTCCGGCTGTATTCCGGCCAATGGCAGAGATTATGAAAGAAATGATGGTAAAGGAATTTACCGGCGTAGAACCTGCTTCTATGGATGCGGAAACAAGGGCTTTTTTCGAAGAAATGTTTTCGGATGATATGCTGGATGCAAAACTTCCCATGTATGTTCTGACCAATGACCGGACAAGCGAGGGTGCAGCTGCTTTGTTTTATCCGGAAATGAAAGAGCAGATTGCTGAAAAAGTGGGTGGGGATTACTTTGTCCTGCCTTCTTCAGTGCATGAGGTCCTGATCGTTCCGGATGACGGGATCATTGATTTTCAGGAATTAAAAAATATGGTAAATGAGGTCAACCAGACAGAAGTATCTCCGATGGATGTCCTGACAGGGGAGGTTTATTTCTTTGATCAGGAGGCACATCAGCTTATGATTGCCAGTGAACGTGCCGAAAAGGCAGAAGAGAGGAATACAGATCGACCGATGTCGATCATGGATAAGCTGAATACGGCAAAAGAACGGATCACGAAAGAGCCGGGGAATACCCGTCTGGAACCTGGGCTTGCAATATAGAATACAAAAGTTTACGGTGGGGCTGTCTGCGGATAGTCCTGCCGTTATAAGAAGAGGATGGGATTATGACGTTAGGAGAACAGATCAGGCAGGTACGCAGGAACCGTGGCATGACGCAGAAGGAATTGGGAATGAGGCTGGGATGCCCGGAGAACAGTGCTGATGTAAGGATTGCTCAATATGAGACTGGGCATCGCATGCCAAAGAAAGACCGGATGGAATCCATTGCAAAGGTTCTGGAGGTAAACCCGGAGATATTCTGCAGGAGAAGCCCGGATTCAGAAAAAGAGCTGATGAAGATGCTGCTCTGGATGGATGAGACTGACCGGGAATGGGTACAGATTGGTGAACCGGAGGAAATGGAAAAGGGAAGTGTCCTTCTGGTCTTTACAGAAGAAGAGATTCAGGAATTTCTGAAGGAATGGATGAAACAGAAAGACAGGCTGAATAGCCGTGAGATTTCTGAAAGGGAGTATCAGGAATGGAAGTGGCAATGCAACAAAAAGAAGCTGCCATAAATGACAGCTTCTCGGTTACAAAATTACCAGGATTGCTCCTGCGTTTACAACATCATACTAGCATAAACAGTATGCTTTGTCAAACGATTTTGTAATCAGTATAGGGTATGTAATGAGTTATCAGATGATACCGCAGGATTTCATTTTTTCACTGATCTGCTTGAGAGAGGCTGTAAAAAATCTTGTGTCTTTGGAAAGTGAATCTTTCTGATAAGAAATAGATATGTAAGGTTTTGCTGTCG
>NZ_CAXSVO010000042.1:0-22108 GCF_964240875.1 Ruminococcus sp. 5_1_39BFAA
GATAAGAATTGTCATATCTGAATTCTTACCAAAAAAGAGTTATTTTTTACCAGAAACACAAACTATTTTACACTACCCTAAAATATTTTCCACACGGCGTATTTTCAAACAATTAATTCAACTTCTCCAGAATCTCAGCCGCCGAAACACCGTCCGCCATCAGCTTCTGAATCATCTCTTCCAGTTCCGCTTTCTTCGCTTCCTCTGCTTCTCTAGCATCGAACGCTGCCTTCTGTTCTTCCAGTTTTCCCAGCTCAGTATCCAGCTTCTTCAGCTCTGCCTTCTTCGCTTTCAGGTCGGCTTTGATATTGGCGAGATTTTCTTCTAAGGTTGCGATCTCCCCTGTGAGATTCTCTTTCGCCGAGGTTTTCTCAGCGATCAAAGTCTCGAAGTCGTTGTTGGCCACAGTAATTTTTCTGGGTGCTTTACTCCTTGTCACTTTATTCTTTGAACCCTTGGGACGCGGCATAGGTGAACACACTCCTTATGTTTAATTGCGTATTAAGTATATAGCTGGAATCGGCAGAAATCAAGATGCGCTATTTGTTTTTTATCACACTACTATCCATCTTCCTCGCCTATCTCCTTTACCACACCCTCCGAAACTCACTGGGGCTGACGCCTTCCAGCTTCTTGAACACGCGGCTGAAATAGTTCAGCTCTCCGATGCCGCATTCCAGACCGATTTCCTCGATGCTTTTGTCTGTAAACCGCAGCATCCGTTTCGCATGAGTGATCCGCACCTGCTGCAAGTAAGTGACCAGCGTCACTCCGTAATGCTCTTTGAACAGCCGGGCCAGATAGTGCTTGTCAATGAAGAATTGACTGGCCACGGATTCCAAGGACAGCTTCTCTTTGTAATGCTCGTCCAGGAAGGATTTTACCTGACTGATTTCCATCTTCTTCGGTGCGTTGGTGTGAGCCTCACGGTGCCAAGAGGATTCCATCAGAAGCGTCAGCAGATCAGTTAACTTTCCATTGATCCGCATATCCCGGATGTAGTCGGAAGAAGAAGCCAGTGTGTAGATGTCTGTGAGGAGGGTTTTGTATTGGGACACGTCAGCACCGCGAGACGCATCAGCACCGCAAGACACATCGTCTCCACGAGCCATATCGCCTCCGCGGCCCATATCAACGGCCATACTGGCTCCACGGATCACCGGCTGGCCGCCGCGTTCGCAGTATTTTGCATAGATAGCTGGCATCGATGGGCCGTAAAAATGGCACCAACGGAGGGACCATAATCCTGCACTCAGATTCAAACCGGTACTGTGGCTATACGCCTTCCGGCAGTCGATAAAGACCACATCGCCGCTTTTCAGATCATACTTCTTTCCTTCATAGACCAGTTCTCCTTCCCCATCCTCAACCATAAAGCAAAGGTAAGACTGCAATTTCTCACGCTTGCTGGTGTGCGGTCTGATCGCTGTTAAAGAACCGACCTCCTGAAGATGAAGCAGCGAAGATCTGGCGAACGGTGATGGGGTGTAAAGGATACGCGAGGATTGGACGGAAGGTGAAGATGTAAAGAGATTAGATTGCATAATTGGTTCACCTTGGCCTTTCCTGTATTATTTTCACCGTATATATGCCGCACCTTTTTCTCAATTTGATTTCGGTGTGTACATATCAATATGCCGAATTGGGCCTATTTTTCACCATGCCTTTTGTAGGAATAAGGATAATCCTCGTTTAGATGCCACATTTTGCCGTATCGAAGCCTAAGGAAATTCTCAGTTTGAGTACGGGAGATCAATTTACCTATCCATTTCAATACATTGTCCTTTTTAAATTGAAACCTCATAATCAAGCTTTGATAAAAGACTACCTGCGTAAAAGTATTAATGAACCCCTCGCATTGCTAATTGTTGATTCCTCTCATTTGCGTTAGTTTCACCTGCAGTATTTTTCCCCAGAGAAAGTACCAGAACTATAAACAATAATATGATCGGAAAAAAATCCATCAACTCTCTCTCCTAAATCTTTTCAAATTTTTTCTATGTGTAACATAAAATAGCATGCCACCAATAATACCGCCTATAGTATTATAAAATAAATCTGATAATTGAAATTGACCTACTCTAAGAAACAGTTGCAAAAATTCAATCGATAAGGACACACTAAAAACAACAAGGGCACTTTTTAACAGAATATCTACAAAATTATAAATTCTTATATTCTCTCGAAAAATATCTATACTGAATAAGAAATATGTGAAAGGAACAAATAGTATTATATTTTCAATACATTCTGTCGTAAATTTCAGCTCACCTGTTGCTGGATCTTTACTATATATCCACCATTGTCCCCAAATATCATATACTGGGTTTAACCACATATTTCTATTGATTAAAGTCCTAAATAGAATCATAATCGTGTAGAATACTAAAAAAAATATTTGTCTGAAATTCTTATTATATCTGAAATTTTTCCACCATATAATAACGGAATGCTTCACACCTAGTCCTGCATTTTCTTTATCTGTAGCAAATAAAAATACAAACATTGATACAATAGAAAACAACAAAGCAAACCAGAATGGTTGATATAACGCAGTTAAAACATTAGCAATTACTGAAGCGATTACATCTTTCACAATTTGCCTCCTCATAAAATAAACATTCATCACATAGGCAACTTCCTCGCCTCATCATCATGTTCAAATACTTATTATATCTTCAGATTAGTTCTTAGACTTTCTATAAATAGTGTATATTGTCACCATTACATTAGGCATTAGCGTGAACATCCTCGTAATAAAACGGTCTGCAACTGATAAATATTTCGACTTTTCATTAAATAGTCTTTTTGCACGTGCCAACATATCTTGACACACGACTTTATTCTTTTCTTTCATTGCACGACTATAGCACTGAATATAACTAAGCTCATAATGATTGTATGCACACTTTATCAAATCAATATTCCCCATTTTTTCAACTAATCTTACTCTATCATCATAAGCATCCACATGATCAACTGTACCTTTTAGAGGCATTGTATGAACTGTGCTGTTATCTCGTAACAGATAATGACTAAAGCGTCGATTAACAAAAACAGTGACTTTTGAGTTATAATATAAATAATGAAGCATAGCTTCATCTTCATACTCCTTGCCGACCGGGAATCGAACACCCTCAAATATTTCTTTTTTTCCCATTTTAGTCCAAACACAATGGGAACACATCTGAATATTATTGAATCTTTCATCTCCCCTGTCTCGCATAACACACATTCTCATTGCCTGAACCGAATTAGCAACAATAATAGCGTCGGCAGCAGTTTCATCCTTCTTTCGATTCAAATCAGCGGCACTTTTCCCATCATCAAAAAAATATTCGCAGTCCCACTGAACTAAATCTGCATTATATTTCACCATTAGCTCAACTGATTTTTCATATGTATCTGGCTCAATATAATCATCACTATCAATAAAAGTTATACAATCGCCCGTTGCCATATCCAGGCCTCTGTTTCGAGCAGCACCAATACGTGCATTTTTTTGATGCACAGTTTTAATCCTGTTGTCAGAAGCAGCATAATGATCGCACATTTTTCCTGATTCATCGGTTGAGCCATCGTCAATCAGCAACAACTCCCAATTCTGATATGTTTGATTGATGACAGATTTTACACATCTATCTAAATATTTTTCCGAATTGTAAACAGGTACAATCACACTAATTTTATACATCAATGTCATCCTTCCTTAAAATTTTATTTTATTCAAATCTATAAATTCTTCGATCGAATTCGATTTATGCATCTAAATAACCTTCATCATTCAAAAGATGCCATTGTGAATCTTTAGGATAGCCGTGCCAAAAATTCTCAGGGCAGACCTTCAACCCTCTATTTAGCAATGCAGGCTTATACGAGAACGAACTTTTACTTGTAATTAATGCATCAGCAAAAACCATATGTAAAAAAGATTCTTGAGCCCCCATATCAACGCAAAATGTCACATTATCAAATTCATTAAATTCTGGATAATCTTCTCTTTTCCCTTGAGAAAACAAATAAATATGAATTGGTTTCTCAGAATTTATTTCGGATAAAGTATACTTCAAAGCATTAACAAAATAAGCGTTATCCATCCACCGCATCTTTAAATTTGGATTCTCTTCCCCCGGTTTCAGAACAATGTCTCCACGTCTTATATGTACAGCTATGTTATACTCATCAGCTCTATATACCAACTCTTCATTATTCCTCTGATGAACACTATAAAATTTATTTTGTAGAACATCAGATATGTCATACTGATTAAAATAGAACTGATCTTGCTCTAACAAAAATACAACTTTTTCACCTTGGTAAGACGCTATTATATCACCAATTCGCTCTACCTGGGCCTTATCTTTTTCATCAAATAATGGGAGAACAACTCTTTTCCATCCAGAATTCAGCAGATCTTTAACTTTCACCTCATTAGTTCCAAACCCAAGAAATGTATCCCAGTTATTTGGAACAAATGGGTTCTTGACAGACGAAAATGGGATATGTGCAAACTTTAAACCAAACTGCTCAGCAAACCAATAACCAGCAATCCAATTTGCCATCTGATGTCCAATACCAGCTCCTGGATTCGGGCGTGCGGACAAATAACACTGTTCCAATCCTTTTGAAGAACTCCTTGTATGTCTTAGCATATGATGATAAGACATATACTTCTTACAGTATTTTTCATAATCAATATTATTATAGTTGGAAATAATCAATTTTTTTCTAAGCACATTTCCAGCTTTATAAATGAATTCTTGCCAATTCATTTTTGCACTCCTTTCTACACACCCGTAGCACTTTTATCAGATGAATTTTACATTGGAGTAAATGCTATATAGATAACTAATGTGTATGACCAAACAATTTTCTTGAACAAGTTATCTTTAGGCTATTCCACAATATTTATTCATTTTTCATCTAACATAGTATAGCAAAGTCTCCCTTCCTATCCCCCTATTATTATCCTTTTCAGAGGGGGATAGGAAAAGGAACTTACTAATTCAAATTTCCTAATTCAGAATTGATGTATCAAAATTTACTGAAAAAACATTTCTTGTAGCGTAGCCTTTCATTAACTCTTTTTAAACACCTTAGATTCTTTCTTTTCAATCTTAATAGCATTTAAAAATAGGAACTTATATATTGCCCCGCATCACATGCAATAATTTCTCCAGAAATACATTTCGATGCATCGCTAAGTAAAAACAAAGCAACTTCTGCAATTTCCTCAGGAACAAACCATCTTTTTGAAACTTGCCCGCTATTAGCCATATTATCATTCGATGATTTACCAGTCATCGCTGTAGCTGTTACACCCGGCGCAATCGCATTTACACGTATACCGTCTTTATAAAATCTCCTAGACAGCCCTTTTGTAAGAGAATTCAATGCAACTTTTGTGAGACCGTATGGAACATCGTCACATTGAAAACCACGTTCACTTGAAATAAACAAGATATTTTTGTCGCGATCAGAGTTTTTCTTAATGAATACTTGTGCCAAAAAATATGCGCCCTCTAAATTAGTCTTAAACTGTTTTTCAAAATTTTCGATTGAAACATCACATATATTCTTTTCATGCAACGAAATACCTGCACTACAAACAAGAGAATCGATCTCACCATATACCTGTTGAGCATTTTCTAAAAGTTTTTCCAAACCCTCAATATTAGATAAGTCGTATTTAATGTAGCTACAATGCTCTCCTAATTTCAACGAAGCCGCTTTTAAATCATCTTCATTTCTTCCAATAAGAATTACATTAGCCCCTTCTTGCACACAGCGTTCACCAATTGCCAAACCAATACCTTTATTGCCACCCGTAATTAGAATGGTTCTGCCTGTAAGAGTACTGCCATTCACAACAGACTTAACTTCCACTTTGACAATATTATTAGGAATGCCATGAAATACATAATTTGTAAGCCTTTTTAAATACGTTGAAAGTGACATCTCTAAACCTCCTCTATGCTTACTTTCTAATAATATCCTTTATTCTTCGAATATTATCGTCTCCTAACATCTTTTTAATTCTAGCCTTTCCAGATTGCGCCATCATATATGACTTGTCTTGTTCAATATCTCGCACCAGCTTTAACGCATTTCTATCATCATCATAGTCCACAAAGATTTCAAATATGACTGGTTTATCTTTTTTCTCCGCAGATACAAAGAACTCAATCTGAGTCATAAATGTTTCTTTGTCAGATGCCGTCATATATTCATACCCTAAGTCCTCTGCGTAATGCTTTACCAACATTGATGATTTATTACCATAATGACCCGCAGCTGCAATGAAATCATCTGCTTTATCACCAAATACCACAGCAGGATGGCTATAGTTTCTAAACTCAACACCACGCCCATTGTTTATTAGCATAATGCGAACATTATTGCCAATATGTCTATTTCCAAGTGCATTCATATCATAGAAATATGCTAAGTCTCCGATAACTCCAAAATATAACTTATCCTTATTACATAACGAAGCACCGATAATTGTAGACATCGCTCCATCAATACCAAATCCACCAACATTACAATTCGATGTAACTCCAGATGGCAAGTCGAAAAAGTCCCATGATCTCAACGAATTAAAAATAGCAAATTGAATATTCGCACCTTCAGGTATTCTCTTAGATAAATTCTTTGCTATCCAAATATTAGAAAAAGGTAATTCTGGCATTTTCTCATATATTCCATCTCTTATATTAACACAGGTAGTATAATACTCACCTGTCATATCACAAGAAACTTCTTGAGAATTATAATGTCCAAAGAAATCCAGCGGTCGCATCTCAAAAACACGTGTTAAATTCGCCCTTGTATCTCTCATAATTCCATCTTCAGATATACGCCAAACTT
This sequence comes from Ruminococcus sp. 5_1_39BFAA, assembly GCF_964240875.1. NCBI lineage: Bacteria > Bacillati > Bacillota > Clostridia > Eubacteriales > Oscillospiraceae > Ruminococcus > Ruminococcus sp. 5_1_39BFAA. The sequence continues at coordinate 6,871 of NZ_CAXSVO010000042.1, forward strand.
CTTTCGATGGTATATAACACTCTGCTCCAGAAATCTCACCAATAGAAATCATACAATCCGCAGCATATCGATTTTTATTAATTTGAGCCTGAGAAGCTGCAATTGAAAAATTAATCTTGTATTTACCATAATAGTTGCTCGTATGATCACAAAAAACAACTGCATTATTTCTCTCACAGAAATCTTCGATTTGCTTTGTAGTATCATCATCAAATCTATGATGGCTACCTATAAAAATAGCGATTCGTTTAAAACTATTCATTGTTGGCATAGAATCCCATATCTGATGCCTTGTTATCTTTCTTACTGGCGGAAGTGTTCCAACGGAAAAATCTCTGCTGAAAGTTGTAACTAAATTAATATGAACTGGTCCACCGCCTTTATGCGTTAACGCAGATAAAGCCTTGTTACATTTACTTATACAATCGTTTTCATCTGCTGCTGATTGGATTGTTCTCAATTCTACGCTACAACATGCTATATCATTCGGTAACACAGAGCGATCAATTACCTGCGGAACGTGATGCCCCACTAAACTTTGACCATGATATCCAGTGACAGCCAAAACAGGTATCTTTCTATAAAACGCTTCAGTTAAAGCAGACATATAGTTTCTAGAAGCCGTAGCCTCCGTACATGTAATTACTACCGGCTCGTCACTCTCTTCAGCTAAACCCACAGCCATATATGCCGCCGATCTCTCGTCAACAGAAGAATACACCTCAAACCAAGAATCATTTTGCACGCTTCCTACAAAGGACATATTGGTTGTTCCTGGTGATGCAATAATTTTCTTTATACCATATTGCTTTAATAATGAAATTAGAATTTGAATATTCCTTTCATTTGTATACATATTTCCACCTCATCATTTCTTTTTCTTTATCATTTGTTTTACCAGTCCAAATATATAAGAAAACTCATCGGATTTAAAAAATACTAACAAAAATATTAGATTTGGTACTACACAACAACAAATTAATGAAATTAACAAACCTATAATTCCTGTATATGGGTTCAATGAAACCATAAATTTCGTTGCTATGAAGGCAACAATACCGACTACAGTAAAGATGCCATATTTTATATAGTAATTATAGACAGGCATTTTAAGTTTGAGCTTAAAGAAAACCTCTGGTGTTACCCAAAAACGAGTTGTAATAATTGCAACTGCTGTTCCTATAAACACACCTTCAAGACCCAATCTATGCGCCAAAAACACAGAAACTCCTACATTTACAATACACTGTGCAACTGGGAAGAAAATATACTGTTTAAATAGTCCACTTGCTGTTCTGAACATATCGCAAACTTTAATAGACTGTTGCATATACAACGAGAACACTAAAGCCAGAACAAAACTATTTGACAGCAAGAATCGTGATCCTAACCAAATCTCAATAAACGGATTCAATAGGTTATAAAGAGATATAACACAAAATGAAATTATCCAAATATTCAATAATAACAGGGCATTGAACACTCGATAGATTTTTTCTGCTGGTTCTCTTGCACACAAATTACCTACACTCGTTGTGAATGCGTTGAATACCATATCAAATGTTACAGAAACCGCATTTACAATCATAGAGTAGTTAGAATAAAGGCCAACTACTACTAACCCAATAAATTTTGAGATAATTATGTTGTCGGAACTGTGTAAGACAACTGCACCAATTCTATGAACCGTTAATGCACCAATATTTCCTAATAGCTGCTTTACTTCTGCAGCAGGTAATTTAGTTTCAGGCTTTTTCTTAATAAACGGATATTGTTTATCCGCCAAACGTGAAATATTAAAGTTCTGTATATAAATAACTAAGATAGAAATCGTCAGATACGCAATGAAATTTTTGGTAGTAATCAGAATAATAACACGCGCTATAGACTGAATTAAATTGAAAAGTGTTGTATTATTAGTTACTACATAAGCACGTTGATCCGCATTAAAAATTGAACCTTTGTAAGCAAAGAAATATGTTGATCCGGTATTAATCACATAGAGAATGTAAATTAACACTAGATTTGGCAAATCAGGCTTATCTTTTATAAAGAAATCTAAGAACGGTGTCAATGCAAATCCTATAGTAAAAACAACCGTTCCTACAATTCGATATGCTGCCTTATATACACTCATCAACTGTTGTAACTTAAGTTCATCGTGGTCTGCCATAGGCTTATACATTGCAAATACCAATGCACTACCAATTCCCATCTCTGCCAACGAAAGAAATGAAAGGATATTTGTAAACAGACCATTTACACCTAAATATTCAACTGCAAGCATCCGAATAAACACTGTTCTAACAATGAAAGCCAGCAGTTCTTTCGATATTTGACCAACAACCGCAAACGCCATATTTTTAGCTGAGCTTACAGTACGGGATGCTTTATTATATTGATTTTTTTCTTCTTTATTTGTACCCATTTATCAAATATATCCCCCATTCTTATACTATATTGAGAAGAATCTGCTGTTTATATTTCTGCCGCAGCATCTAAAAAGATTTGTGATTTCTTAATCATTTCAGCGAATTCAACCGAGTAAGGCATATTTTCTTTTTTCGAGAGGATTTCATCTAAAGCATAACAACTAGCATTATGATTTTCTCTTCCTGTTTTTTGCAACAAATCTACCACTTTATAGTTATCTCTTGCATATGTGGCATACTTTTTATTAAATAGCATAGAAAATATTGTTCCGTGGAAAGTAGAAGTAACAACACAATCTGCTTTTTTCATGTATCCTAAGAATTCCGCTACATTCGCAGTAACATTATAATCACACCACTTATTATACAAACCAACCGAAACCGTCTTTAAACCCTTTTCTTTACAGTAACTCTTAATAGTCTGCACTTCATGGTCTTTAAATCCATAACTGTAAACCAGCATGAATTTTCCATCAATTTTGACCGTATCACTAACCGGATACTGTTTTACATCAATTAGGAATGTTGGATCAGTAACAACTAAGGGCTCAAATCCTGCAATACTGCTCACAAGATCTGCTGTTTTCTGATCTCGTACACCAATAGATGTAAACTTATCGAAAACCGCTTTCTCTTCGTATTCCTGTTTAAAAGCCTGAACAGTTGTATTATTACAAGTCGGTGCGTATGCAATAATCTTTTCTGCATTCACGCCAAACCCTAAAAAATAGTCTGTGTGATCGTATGTACCATTATATACATCCCACAATGTATCACTGCCAATTACGACAAAATCATATTTACTATGAACATTTTCTTTTTTTCCCACATTAATCATAGAATTAGAAGAACAATATCTTGCAGCTTGTTTAATGCGGAATAGCATTAATGGTATATTTTTTGTTTTCAGAGACCAAAGAAATGCCTTCATTTGCTTCAAAGGAACTCTTAAAAACTCTACATCTACGTTTTTACCTTTCAAATACGTTTGCATCGCATATGCCTGCAAATATGCTCCATAATTCTGTGATGAATATATGGTAATTACACCTGCTTTTTTCATTTCATACCTCTTTATTCGTAAGCATCTCTGCTCCAAATTATATGTTCCTTTATTACTTTTGCCGGAATGCCAGCTAAAACTACATTGCTGTTAATCTGTGCCTTGGTATGAAATACCATAGCCCCAGCAGCAACAACTGAATCATTATTTATTCGAACACCTTTCAACACTTGTGCTCCCTCACCGATCCAAACATGATCTCCTATTACTACCTCACTTGGTAAATTCACCTCGGTGTTTGATGTAATATCCAGAATCTTATGACCGTCGTCATCTAAAAACGATGTGTTCCAACTCGCCATACAATCATCGCCAAATGTTATGCTTTTCTTTACAACTAACAATAAATTTGCATTAAATGTACATCCATCACCTATAACAAGTTTTCCATTTTTCTTAACTACAATTTTCCCACCAGAAGCAATATTACATGCACCTTTGAAAATTATACTTGCACCATTAGAGATATCCCAACAACCTCTCGAATCTGCAATACCATGAGCTCCTTTACTCATTCCAATGCAAATACTACCCCTCTTGTTCTTGTTAATCTGAATAGCATTTCGATTTCCAAGACTAACAATATTCATTTTTTTTCCGACATATATCGGAAAATGTATTGCTTCTTTTAATGGTAAGTAATAAAAATTAAATAGAACTGTTCGGGGAATGTTCGGAATTCGACTTTTGTAATACTTTATTCTATCAATTATGTTCATTTATATCACCAATAGCATCCATCCTCAACAACATTACTGCTCTTAGGTTTTTCATCTTCTCCAGGTCTTACCCAGCAATCATTGTAATATCTAGATACAATAGGATCTTCATCCCAGCGTTTTCCTTTAATACCAAATAAAACTTGTAACATGCCACCCATATGAATCGCCATTTTTCCAGCCTTTTTCAGCTTAGCCGCCAGCGGGAATCCATAGGCGCCACAACCAATTAATGCGATATCAAAATCTGTTTTTAAAGCCTCATCATACATATATTCTAACGCTTCAAACCAAGAACTAAATCTCGGATCTAGCTGCCCTGCTACCGTTTGAACTGCGGTTACCGTATGAAGTTCAAACTCTGGCAAAATATCAGTGCCAGGAAACAAATATGCTCTTTTTTTGTACTGACTTTCTATCGTTTTTGAAAATGGATGTATTACCAATACTTTTTTACCTTTTAATGCTTGAGTCCACGGATTATTCCCATACCACGGTTCAAAAGATCGGAACTCTGATAAGAATACATCTTTTTTCATATATTCATTAATGAAATAATCTTCCATGGCCTGGAAACCTACCGCTAAATAATCCGTCAAACGGCTACTTTCTATCATCAAGTCAGTAAACTTTTGACCGTTCTCATTTGTAGCAGGAAAAAAACCCGACCACTTTCTTAACTGCTCCAAAGACTTCTCTTGTTTATCCGGTAATTTACATGCAAAGGATCTCATAACAAACATTTCACTTAACCCATAACGGGCCGCCATAAAAGGTTCACCTTCACTTATCTTATTTGCAAGAAAGTCTGCGGATGCCTCATACCCTTTAACAATGCGGCAAGCATACCTATGTTCTTTCTTATAATACGCTTCTTCAGTAATATGTCTAATCCACTTCCAACGAATCTTGCTAGTCGCAGAATAATAAAGCCATCTTATTTTATGTCCTATCATTTATTTTCCCTTCTTACTGCTTTTTTGCTAAATCAACGATTTTTTTATAATTAGCGAATAACTCTGCATAGTTTTTCTCACGATTATGAGTTTCTTCTGCTCGTTTCTTAGCATTTCTTGAAAGAGTCTCTGCTAACTCATTATTTTCGAAAATTGTTCTTGCATAAAACTCCATCATATACGGTGCATCCTGCTGATAAATAAATCCCTCAACCCCGTCTTGCATTAGATCAGCAACACCACCAACAAAACTCGTAATGGTAGGCACCCCCAAAAGCATTGCCTCTCCAACTGAATTTGGTGAATTCTCTATAGACGACGCTGACACAAAAATATGTGAATTTAGATATCTTTGGCACATATCCGTTTCATTAAGAAATCCCATAAATATGATTGTTTCCTGTAAATGATTTTTTACAATCAACTCATGAATGTACTTTTCATACGAAGAAAATCTCATTTTTAACTTAAAGGATGGAGTAGAAAGATTTCTTCCCGTTGTATAAAGTTTAAGATCTGGATAGTCCCTTTTCAGATTTGCAATAGCACTTATTATATTATGAAACCCCTTAATAGGAGTTTGACACTGGCTGACAAAAATTGAATGTTTTTCACATTGTTCCAGTGACCATGTATTTTCATAAAACGAAGGTCTCAAAGTCTCATTGCAATGATAATAGTTTGAATCTGGATTGAATAAAGCTGTAGTAGCTCTATCCCAACGAGTTCTTCCCAACACATTCTTTACATTTTCTAAGGCAAGTCGTTCGTTTCTACCTCTAATATAGAACGATTCTTTATCTTTTTTGGTCGTGTATCTAGTCAACAACTCTTTAATTGTAACTCTATTTATTATTTTCTCCGGAATTCCCGCATCATAATGACCATAATAGACACCTACTAAGCCTTGAATCCAAACTGTTGTTACATCTGCATAGCTACTTTGATTTAAATATTTCAACACCTCTGTTTGAAAAAAATGTTCAGTACCAAATACCGTAATTACCTCTGGTTTAAAATCCTTCAGCACATTTTCTATTTCCGCCTTATACATATCATCAGCAAGAGTATTGTCTGGTAACTGTCTTACTATATAATATGAAATGTTTGATATTTTTCCATTTTTAACAGAGTAGTTCTGATTATTTTGAAAACATACCGCCAGCTCTATTTCATCATGTCTGATGATTTCTGAAGCGATTCCATCAAGCCATCCTCCGCGATATAAAACCTGAGATGGATTAATTTTTTCAGCTATTATTTTTAATGGTTGAGTTACAAACCATAAAACTTTCATTCTACTCTCTCCTTCTATCTATTGCCAATAACCACTAAGTGCAACAGATTTACCTTGCGAATTATATATTTTGTAACTGCTATAGATACTGTTATGCTCACAATAAAGGTAAACAAAACAGATATTATATTTAATCCCACAATTCGACTCGCAATAGCCATGCATGCCGTTGTCAGATATGGTTGATGCAGCAAGTATATCGCATATGAATAATCATCTATAACATTTACAATCAACCCCTTGGTTCTTTTTGAAATAATATATGCTAGATAAATTATTCCAATTGTTCCGGTAATACCAGCAAGAATCTTTATTTCATAATACAAACCAATTTTTACCTGTCCCATGATCGGATTAGTAATCCCTGAGATTGAATCGATATAAAGCATCAAACAATTGCTCACGACAAATGTTGCGCCAATTAATAGAATTCTCCAGCAATTCATTGTTGCGATTTTTTTTATTCCATCATCTCCAAATGCTCGCCTTCCCATTAAAAACGGCACTAAATAATATAGAAATGTGTTGATTCTTACTCCAGTTAAACTTAGTACTCCGTAAAAAGCACCGGATATCACAAGCACACACAGTGCTTGATTTTTCATCAATATTTTTGGAAATAAAATATTGACAGCAAATATGATAAAAAGAAAATATATATACCAAATATGTGTGTCGAAATGATTAACATTCAACAGAAATGCTTTTGCTATATTCACAGGTTCTAATTCTTCTGGGGACAATAAACTATATCCTAATCTTTGAGTAATAAAACCAAGCAAATATCCAAATAGTGATAAAAACACATATGGATACAACAATAATTTAGCTTTGTTTATTATAAAGTTTTTTCGATTATTTATGTATTTTTTAAGACCTTTTTCGAACAGTAGCCCTGCTAGAAAGAAAAACAAAAACATGTGAAAGCTGTAAATAAAGTCGCTTAAAACATCTAATGCAAAATTATTCGCTTTCACTGCCTCTGTCAAAGAATGTCCTAGTACAACTAAGCACACTCCGAACACTCTGGTCGTGGATATTATTTTCCTCTCATTCACAACTAACACATCCTTTCGTCAAACTAATATTTGATCTCATCTATCTCGTCTACTTCTTCCGAATAGACTGGCTGTAATGTTAATGTCATACCAATAAGAATTCCCCATAACGAGGACATCTGCCAAGAAAACATATAAGCATACAGATAAACAAACGAAGAGACAAACAACGCAAATATTATTACTCTACGCTTTAACAAAGCAGAGATTGCTGTGTGTAACAGTGTTCCAAATAACACAATTGTTCCAACCAACCCAATTCGCATAACGCCTTCTACATAAGCATTATGCGGTGGTGCAAACATCTGAGCTCCTCGATAATTAACAAACCATCCTGAGCCGAATGGCTGACCCATCAACCATTGAAGTTTGTTTTCAAGTAAAGAAATATAAGCCGCCCATATCGTTTGTCTAGATCCAATGGTACCTTCACCTGTTCCAAATTGGCTATACTTATCCAATGACCCTGATATCGCATTCATAATCGGATTATCTTTCCAAACAAATAATACAACAGTCGTAAAGATAACCAATATAATTATTTGTTTAAAAGCCTTAACATTATATATGTAACCAATATTTCTATCCGGTCTTTCTATCCAAGAAAGAATAATTATTAATACTAAGCCCACAATAAAGGCTGCCCACACTGAATTATGCTGCATTATAATCACTGCTACTGTCGTCAATATTGTTTGTGCTGAAATCTTTTTATTATCTCCGACAAAAACTTCATAGTAAATAAGATATAATGCTATCGCGGCCATTATAAAAGTTGTCGTAGATCCAAAAACACGAAAACCACCTTGGACTTCATTTGGCACCAAATTTATACCGGTTGTTAAACGTAAAGCCCAAGTAAAATAGCTATATCCTAACAAAATATTTAAATTATTTTTTATAGCTCGAATATCCTCTTCTTCAAACGAAACCGGATACATAATAAAATAAAATATCGGTATAATTAACGAAAGGAAAATTCTTACATCCGTTAAGTAATACAAATTCATTCCATACTTATTCAAACCAGATACCATAGAACCTACAATTGTTAGCAGCACAACTATTAATGGTAATATAGTTCTCGGCGTATATCTTTCTCTTTTCCACAATACCATTACTGCAAACATTACTATAATAGGTAAGTCATACGAATAGATTGTAATACCTGTTGATATAACAGCACCAGAAAAAACATAAGCCTGCCTAAATGCATCTATCGTCCAAGAGACAGCTAAGAACGGAATCATCTTAGTAGGATGTGTTATTACTCTAACTGCATAAATTGCATATATAATACAAATTATTCTGAATAAACTATCCACTAAATTTTCTCCTCCTTTTCTATATTTTCTTTATAAATTTAGCAGGAACTCCGCCCCACAATTCATCAGCAGGAATACTCTTGGTGACAATACTTCCAGCAGCTACGACACTTCTTGCGCCTATAGTCACACCTTTCAAAATCATGCAGTTTGCTCCTATAAATGCGCCGTTTTCAATTCTAATAGCAGCCTTCTTAACATTAAGATCGGGTGTAGCAATTCTGTGCTCATATTGTACGCTATGAAAGTCTGTGTCATATATTCTGCAATCACCACCCAGCAACACATTATCGCCAATTACAACAGACTGAGATGCATGGATTGCCGAATTTGATATCCCAACATTATTTCCAATTTCGATTTTTGCACCCGGCTCACAAAATAAAATTGTTCGGACACTTCCCCCAATAGGATTAGCTTCAAGGCTAGAATTAATTCTCACATTTTTTCCAAAAGAAATTGCGTTTTTATCGGATACAAGATATATTTTCCCCTTAATTCTTGGCATTTCAACGTATCGGGGCTTCCTTCTCCAAAATACAATTCTGTTGTATATCGTATTATGTATCTGTGCAATGTCCTTCAATATTTTTTTTAACATCCTTATCTCCTTAACATGATACGCAAGTATGATGTTACAACACCCCTCACAGCAATAATAAGTCCAAAATTTTTATTAAGGAAATAGAACCACTGTTTTTTGGGTTGACCTTTATTTGTCTCTTTTAGTTCCAATCGCTTCTTTATCGAAAGTGTTGTATCTAGCCATGATCCTTTAATATTGTTTCTTTCACAATATCCGCAATAGTTATTGGAAGGGTATATTTTATACCCCCTCCTTTTTAACATTAAGCCATAATCAAAATCACCCAACGAATGAATATAATGTGAATCTATTGAACCGCATTCGCAAAAAAAACTATAAGGTATCAGCACACAGTTAGCATTAAAAGCATCTGCTTGAATGGTAGACTGATTTATACCCAATGTATCATATTTATATCCGGACCTATATTTTATTGCTCCATATGTGAGATTTCCTTCATGGTTACATGTTGTTCCCACAATTACAGCGTGCTTCTCTACACTTTGACTGACAAGTTCACATATACAGTTTTCAAAGAAGTCAACATCATCATTCATCATTAACAGATAATCATACTTCTTTTTCAAACTTTTTAATGCGTACTCCATACCTGTCCGCATTCCGCCCGAATAAAAAAGACTACCTGTACCTTGCATAATATAAATTGGAATTGTATTGCTCAACTTCTTTAGTTCTTCAACAGTACCGTCTTTACTTCCATCATCCACAACAATAAACTCAAAATCTAAATTCTTATTTCCATCAACTAAACTCTTTATACTGTTTATTGTTTTTTCTACGCGATTAAAGCATGTAAATATCGCTAATACTTTCATTTTTTTCTACCCACTATCGTTTCTGCCTCTGCATACATCTTTGCAGCTGTGATTTTCCATGTGTAATTTCTCAATATGTGGTTATGTGCCACATTACTTTTTATCTGTGTTTCCTTAATCCCTTTTACAATAGATGAAACATCATCCCCGATAATTCCTACACCATCTGCTATAATCAATTCTGGTCCTGGAGCCTTCCACGCCACTACTTTACAGTCATAGAATAACGCCTCTAAAATAGCCATACCAAAAATCTCTTGCTTATTCAGGTTTACAAACGCATCAGCCAGTCTGTATAATTCCCAAATTTCAGAATTCGGTACTTTAGGCAATACTGTAACAATTTCTTCAAGGGCATTTTCCTTAATATAATTACTTACTGCGTCATCTAAAGGACCAGTTCCTACCATCAAGAGTTTATACGCTGTATCTTCTCGATGTAATTGTTTTAGTATTTCCAGCATTAACAGCGGTTCTTTTTCTGCTATCATTCTTCCGATAAACAGTATAATTTTATCATTTTGATTATATTTATATTTTTCCAACAGATCACACTTGGGCGTGTTGAGATAATCAGAATGCAATAAATCCAAATCCAATCCTACAGGCATAACCGACACACGATTCACACCTAGAGTTTTCAACTGTCGACCAACCGTGGGTGTCTTTACAAAACAGCTTAGCCTTTTGTAGATTGATACATTTCGCTTAAACATGAAATTTGTTATTATTTTTTTTATTACACTAGTACTGTGGCTTTCTAACACCCCGATATAGGGGATATAAGCAATATTATTCTTCTTAGCCCAACCATAAACTGTTGGAACACTAAACTGAGTGTCTGAAAAATGTAAAATACAATCCAAATCCGTACTAAATGCATCAACATTTGGGAAACCATTAATCCCAAAATGCTTTGCTGGGATAAGACAAACTCTTATGTTTTTATATCCCTCTAACTCATATGATTCCTCATTAGACTGCAAATCTACTAGCTTATAAACCTCTACTTTATTCGCATACTCGCTCAAAGCTTTCGCCAATCCTATTTCTTGAGCATTGTAAAATCCTTTTATTCCAAAATTACTTACACTTGTAATCAATAATCCAAATTTCATAGTTGTTCCCCTATCAAATTACCAATTCTATTTAGCATTTTGATATAGAATATTTTCATGTTGTTCTATTTGAGCTTCAGTAAATCTATATCCTTTAATGCGTGCTGGGTTTCCAGCAACAATAGCATAAGATGGTATATCATGTGTTACGATACTTCCAGCGGCAATGATAGCCCCTCTATGTACAGTTACACCTGTAAAAACGACTGCGCCATATCCAATCCACACATCATCTTCAATTACAATCTTCTGGCCCTTTCCCTTAAAATCATAATCCTTATCACCGATCCAAGGAGCATCTTTAATCGCAACGCCTACTTTACTGTAATCGTGATCGTACTTTCCTATTAGGCCTACAGTATTTGCAATTTCAACATTATTTCCTATTTCGATGTCAGCCTGAAGAGTACAGTATTTTCCAATGTAAACATTATCACCTATTGTCATTTTATTCGGCGCCCAAAAGATAGATCCTCTTCCGAATGTTGAATTTTTACCTATCGTTATATTCCTCTTCAGGCAAAGTAATAATTTACACCTCAATAATTTCAAGCTTTTAAATCTCATTGTTAACTTCCTCCTGAAGATTAGATGTTATTATTTACCGCGTATAAATGCATTCCAAATAAATCTTGTATTTGTATGCCAGTATCTCTGAAACAATCTTTTAGGGTCTTGCAATAAACGATATACCCATTCTAGATTCCTTTGTTGCATCCATTCGGGTGCTCTTTGTATATTTCCAGCGTAGTAATCGAATCCTGCTCCAACACCAATCATTAAGCCGTTCAATTCTCCTTGATGTTCAGACATCCAAATTTCCTGCTTTGGTGCTCCTAATCCAATCCAAATAAAATCCGCCTTTGCTGCATTAATCATGTCAACTACAGCTACATTTTCTTCCTCTGTTAGCGGTCTAAACGGAGGGCTATACATACCAGCAATTTTGATTCCTGGATAGTTTTCTCTTAATTTCTTTTCAAGCAAAGTTAAAGTTTCTTCTTTGCTTCCATAGAAGAAATGAGAATATCCTCTTTGGGATGATACCTGAAAGATCTCTCCCATTAAGCTCGGTCCAGTTGTCCTTTCAATATTTGTATATCCTCGTTTGCGAGCAACTGTAGATAAAGGCCCGCCATCCGGAATTGCCATTAGTCCACCGTTTTGAATCTTACAATATTCTGGGTTTTCATAAGCCGTCACAGTGGTATGTACGTTTGTAACACATATATAGTCTCCGTGCAGGAGATCAATATTCTTATCAAGGTATTCGAGCAACCATTCCATGTTAATAGCTGCGATATTTACGCCCATAATATTGCAGGTTGGGATTTGACTCTTATCAACCTTACGAACGTATTTGATATTTTCTTTGGAAGTTGACATCTTTTCTCCTCCCCTAACCTCATAAATTAATCTCTCTGGAAAATGTCTCTTGTATATACTTTATCCTGAACATCGTCCAAACAAGCGTCGTATCTATTCGCAATGATAGAATCACACATTGCCTTAAACTGCTCCAAGTCGTTCACTACCTTGCTGCCAAAGAAGGTCGTGCCATTCTCCAGCGTAGGTTCATAAATCACAACAGTCGCCCCCTTTGCCTTCACTCGCTTCATAACACCCTGAATTGAACTCTGGCGGAAGTTATCGGAATTAGACTTCATGGTCAGACGGTATACGCCAATGACAACAGGCTTTTCTTTTCCGGCATCGTACTGGTTATGCTCCGCATAGTTGTAATAGCCAGCCATCTGAAGAACACGATCAGCGATGAAATCCTTACGAGTGCGGTTAGATTCAACGATAGCCTCAATCAAATTCTCAGGCACATCTGCATAGTTTGCCAGCAGCTGCTTGGTATCTTTCGGCAGACAATATCCACCATAACCAAAGGACGGATTGTTGTAGTGAGTACCAATGCGAGGATCAAGACAGACACCGTTGATAATCTGTTGGGTGTTCAGCCCCTTCATCTCTGCATAGGTATCCAACTCATTAAAATAGCTAACACGCAGAGCAAGATAGGTATTTGCAAACAACTTTACTGCCTCTGCCTCAGTAAAGCCCATGAACAGTGTGTCTACATTTTCCTTGATAGCGCCCTCCTGCAACAATGCAGCGAAGGTGTGTGCAGCTTCCACCAAACGAGAATCATCCATGTCAGTACCAACGATGATGCGAGAAGGATACAGGTTGTCATACAAAGCCTTGCTCTCACGCAGGAACTCAGGGCTGAAGATGATATTCTTGCTACCAGTTTTCTCTCGAACAGATGCGGTATAGCCAACAGGAATTGTGGACTTGATGACCATAATGGCATCAGGATTGACTTCCATGACCACATCAATAACCGCCTCAACCGCAGAAGTATCAAAATGCTGTGTACGACTGTCATAGTTAGTCGGTGCGGCAATAACAACGAAATCCGCAGACTTGTATGCTGCCTTTGCATCCAATGTTGCGGTCAAATCCAACTCTTTCTCAGCCAAATATTTTTCAATATATTCATCCTGAATCGGAGATTTACGATTATTGATCAGTTCAACCTTCTCAGGAATGATATCAACTGCGGTAACTTTATGATGCTGAGCTAACAGCGTGGCAATGCTTAGACCAACATAACCGGTGCCAGCAACTGCAATGTTATACTGTTTCTTCATAATATTTCCTCTTTCTGCCACTAATGTGGTTCATTATCTCAATTTGTTGCTAAATATCTGTTAGCAACATTACTTTCCTTTAATCATTGCATTCCATATTAATTTTGTATTTGTGTGCCAGTATCTCTGAAACAATCTTTTAGGATCTTGAATCAGTCTATATACCCATTCCAGATTCCATTTCTGCATCCACTGGTGGGCTCTTTGAATATTTCAGCATGCACAACTGCTCTCTTGAATCATCCTATGAGTATAGCTTTTATATACCTATTGATTGATATAACCCTAACAAATCCAACAGAAACCACCAACCAAATCACAGTTAAAACTATAGCCTTCAACATATCATTCATCGCACTTTCTAATATGCAAGAAAATCTACCATATCCCATAGAAAACAATACACACCAATGGAATGCATATAGACCTAATGTTTGTTTCCCAATAAAAATCATCGATTTTGAAACACAGAAAATACATATCGATTTTATTAGATAATAGATAGAGACTACTCCCAAAAATGCAGATGCGTAATCAGATAATCTTACTAAAATTTGATTGCTCCCCCAAAGCATCATACAAACACATAGCACATATGATGTCCCCGTAATCAACGCAAACACTCTCTCTTTACCAGCTGTAAGTATTTTTTGGTTATCGATATAATGAACTAATATGCCAAATAAAAACAAAATATAGTGTTTGTACAATCCTCCACATCCCGGAAATGCAGATGCAATCACAGACATAACTACTGTAAATGCAAAAGCTATAAACTCATGATACTTAGTTCTTTTTCTTAAGCGAACAGTTATTATCTCTTTAGCCACTAGCAAAACAAAAATATAGAATAATAATCTCAAAAACCAAAATTGAGAATTTATAATGCTACTTAAAAGAACCTTTATATTTGCATTATCAGGGGATGTTTGTATTCCTTTTACCCATAAAATAACGACCCATGATAAATATGGAACTATCAGGAATTTACATTTTTTCATAATAAACTCTTTGCAATTCAATATGGGCAAACTATAAAAAGCACAGTAGCCACTTAGAAACATAAAAAGTGGCATTTGTATAGTCTGAATTACTAAATGAATGGATTGGGTGGGGGGGGGGGGGGGGGGGGGGGGGGGGGGGGGGGGGGGGGGGGGGGGGGGGGGGGGGGGGGGGGGGGGGGGG
>NZ_CAXSVO010000043.1:0-21241 GCF_964240875.1 Ruminococcus sp. 5_1_39BFAA
CAGCAAAACCTTACATATCTATTTCTTATCAGAAAGATTCACTTTCCAAAGACACAAGATTTTTTACAGCCTCATTTCAACAAATAGACTCGAAAATTCTTTTATTTCCAATGTTTTTCCGGCTCACTCCCAGCAAAGTGATAGTTATTAGTGATATTTTAAAAATAACGAAACATTTTCAAACATGATTCATTATCAAATAAAAACCTCTTTACCAGACATTGATTTAATAAATTTTTCGTGGGCATCAGGCGTGCAGTAGTACTCTTTGCCAATCTTGATTGCCAGCTTGCACATCATCATGTACTTGAGAATCAATAAGGCTTTGTTACTCTGACACCCATATAGTTTCATTATATCATCTTTGCCGTATAATACATTTTCTTTTCTTTTCAAAGTCCTTAAGAGTTCATCAATCATGCTATCCTTTTCCTGGCATGACTTAACTAACTGCTCATTGGTCATATTATCATAATTATGTTCGTTTTTCAATCCTTTTCACTTCTTCGCATACTTCATTTTTTAATTCCATACATATAATTACCTCCTAAATTTTATTTGTGCTATCATCACACAACCAATCAAAAAACAAAAGTCGTGCAAAATTTCCTTTCCTTATATTATAAACGGAAATCTGCTGACTATGCCTTTCGTATTATCAAGGCACGTTTTGCCGTTTTTTACTTTATTTGCGCCTTTATTGTAACACGTTTTCGCAATACGTCAAGATGGTTTTGGTAAATAAACACAACTTTAAGTGATAAAAATATATATTTTTTGTTCAATATTACTTTTTGATAACTAAGTAATATTCAGATTTCTTCAACCGACTGCATGAATTCATCTCTTGACTTCTTCCAGGCTCTCACATTTTCAAGTGCTTCTTCAAAACTTTCCGGCACTGGTTTATTTCTTCTGGTGAATTGCTCGGTGTATTCATCGTAATAAAACTCTTTAATGTCGTTGAGATTTTCTGCAATATCTTCCTTGCAAATCTCAGCTTCTTCCGGATAATCTTTCATGTATTCTTCTGTATCGTCATTATCTTCGAGTTTATCAGTCACACAGTCTATTTCACCCCAGGTCAAAAGATGGTGAACAAAGGAATTAGTGGCGCACAAGTCATAGCAGCAACGTTCATAATAGCTTTTCGCCCGGTCACATTCGTCTGATCCGTGCCGCTGATTTCCGCAAACCAAATCATTAATGAAGCCTTCAAGCACTTCTTTTATATTTGTACCGTCTGCATCAAACATATTTAACGCTCGTTCAAGATCTTCCCTTGATAATTCCAGTGAGATATTTAATTTCACGTTTGACATATTATTTTCTCCTTTGCTTTTTAGGAGAAGGGCTGTATAATGTTAGTACAACCCTTCTTTGATTGGTTGCAAGCCTTAACTGTAGATCGCCAAATCATGTATCGGTTAAGGCTTTTTCATTTCCGTAAAGATCGTGATTCACTCTCGTAGTAAAATAAACTCCACAGGTTGCCACGGCGTTATAAATTGTAGTTATCATGAATGATTTTATATTGTGAATATCGCCTGTATACTCATTTAACACCAATGTTATGTAATCCATATGCTTATATTCTACTTTTTTGAATCTTCCCTTTACTTCTTTCGCTTTGATGTTTCGCTTGTTCACACGAATAACTTCATCGTCCGGCGTGTTCAATACCTCAAGCATGATTTCAACTATATTATCCATTATTTCATCATTCTTCAGATTCGGATCACATCCTATCTGTCGTATCACATCGGCTCTTGATATGATTTGATTTGATGAAATATTATTCGGTACAGTATTATTTGGTATAGTATTATTTATATACCCCCCATTTTCCACACCTGGATTTGCCACACCTAGAAAACCCACATGTGCATTATCCACAGGGTACTTTTTGGGGGTCTGGCTTGATGAAAAAATATCCATACCCCTATTTTGGGGGTCTGGCTTTTCTTCCGGTAATTCATCCAATAATTCATATTCGTAATAAAACTTTCCGGTTTCATCTTTTAATTTGTACTGCACCAGATAACCACTATCTTTTAATTCTTTCCATGCTGCTTCAAAAGCCTTTTCGCCTTCTTTGCAGTTTCTCATTAAGAAAGTTTTATATAGCGTGAAATTTGGAATTGTCACATAAGATTGTATCATGCAATATAAGCCTTTTGCCTTGAATGATACGTTCTTATCGTGTATCAATTCATTTGATACCATGCTGAAATTATTTCTCTTGTGGCGAAACAATCCATTTTCGCCCATTATCACTCCCCCATTCTTAATAATGCCATCGCCTAATAATTAAAGGAAATAAACATTATTTTTATATCCACTAATATACCATTAGTCTATATCAAAGTCAATATAATTTTCATATCCGCTAATATTTTTTTCGTTGAATTACACGAAATGATATGATATGATAATAAATAAGAGAGGTGTAGAAAATGGAAACAAAAAAGCAAAACAAAGAATGCTATAATATTAGATTTTACAAACTTGATGATTTACTAAACCGTAAAGGAATGAAAAGAACGGATCTCCTGGAAGTGATTTCTTCACCGACATTAGCGAAATTGAAAAAAGGTGAAAGCATCACAACCGAAGTCATAGGAAAGATATGCAAATTTTTGGATTGTCAGCCGGGAGATATTATGGAGTATTTGCCAGCCAACGAAAAAACAGAATAAGTGCGATTATGACATAATTTAAGGACGTACCAAGCGGTACGCCCTTTTCTTGTATTTACCATTTAATCTTAACTTCTTGGCTTTTCCTCTAGGCTAACTCGGAAAGTCGCTGTTCCGGTATAATATCCGGCTCTTAATGTTCCCATGTTATCAGGTCTGCCAAGCATCACGATAGGACTTGTTGTTTCCTGGTCGTAAAATCTTGCTACTGTATTACTCTCGTTAGATTGGTCGTATAATTTCAATTCAAACGTGTCACCTCTTTCATTCATCATATTCACGTTTCCTTCGCAAGTAATATACACTACTTGTGTTTCAAGCAAATTCATACTCGTTGCCTCGAAGCTATAACCGGAATATGTAATGTCGTTTATGACCGCCGGAATTTTCACAGAATATGAGCTTTGCACACTATAATTTACCTGGCTTGATGCGGTCTGCTGGAATTCATTCACCTCGGTGTACTCTTCTGCAAAAGCCACTGTTGAGCTGCTTAATAACATGATAGCAGCCAAAACAAAAGATAAAAGTTTCTTATTCATGTTTCACACTCCTACTCTACAATAATTTTATGTTCTATTTGTGCGGCATTCAACGCCTTGCCTTCTTTTGTAAATACCTGTGCCAGTAAAACGCCCTCATATTCCCCTTTTGAAAGTGTTTCATCTAGTGAAATATCGTAATAGCCATGCCCCGGCTCACAATATCCCGACTGCCACAACTGTTTATCATCTGCAAATAATGTGAACTGCAAAAGAAATTCGTTTTCTGCGTTGGACTCAGGATTGTAAAAGTTGACCTTTTGTTCTGTTTGGTCGGCGGTAAATACAAGTTTAGTAAATCCTGGAATCTCTACATCTACAGACTCACCACCCTGGGGTAGCTCTTGATCGCCATCCCACTTCTCCGCCAATTCATCCGGCGTTACAAAGTGTGGTACTTCCTCGTTAGAACGACCAAAGAAAAAATAAGCAGTGGCACAAGCCAGCAGCACAAATAGCAATAATAAAAAGAAACGTTTTTTGTTCTTCAAAACACTCACCTCCGGCAGAATATACTATCTAAATAAAATAGTTATTTCAAGGCAAAGTGGGTGCTTTTTATTTTTCGGCTTGCCACCGCTTTATTGTGCTTTCATCTCCCCAAAATGTTTCTGTATTTCCGCCCCTAACTTTATTAATCGTTTCCTTATTATAATGCTTGTATGGCTCAATAAAATCCGGTATTTCTGTATGTAACTTTCCGCACGTTTCGCACCAGTAACGTTTTAAGCTGTATATGTTAGTTGCGCCATCTTCCGCCCTAACCTTACGCCGCTTGTTGCCCCTTCTTATCATGCCACCCCCACAGACCGGACAGCAAACCGCCTCTAAATTTTCCACAATATAGTATTTTTTTTAGCATGAATCATGTAATTTTTCGCCACAATCATTTTTTATCCTCCTGTTTGAAATGTAGGATTATTATAGCATGTTCGGAGTGGGTAAAGTGGGTGAGTGAGTGAGAAAGACCTCGTCCCAAATCCGAACGAATGTTCGACCTTCTAAAGATGTAAACCACCCCCCGGTGCGCTGCCTCATGCCCCAGGTGGGGGAAGCCTTCAGGCATCCAGGGAAACGCAGCAAGGGAAGATCCAGCAAGGCATACGCCAAAAGAAAACGCAACCAAGGCAAAAAAAGAAAGCCCAGGATCTAAACCCAGGCTTTTCGCTATTTCTCATATCTTTTCACCAAACTATAAAATGTATTCTTCTTCAATCCTAGCAAGTCCATCGCAGAAACGGCGGTGATCTCTTTATTCTTCCACTGCCTGTAAACTGACTCCCAGTTATCGGGGAATTCTGCCAAAGGTCTGCCAAGTGGTCTATTTGTCTTAATGCTATGCTTCTTAATCTTGCCGTTAATATCCGGCTTTTCTTCCATTTCAGCAACCCCCTCTTTTCTTCGTTGGTTGATATGCTCTCTTTCGTGTTCTGCAATGGAAGTATAAACTTCAATCAAGATATTGTTAATCATATCCATTACCCAGTCTTGACCGTCCGGTATTTCTGTCATAGTAGTGGGCAAAGTGATGATCTTAACACGCACGCCCTTTTCTTTCCAGTATTTCAATTCATCTTTTGATTCTTCTTTATTACGCCCCAGCCGATCCATTTCATATATATAGAGCGTGTCACCCTTCTGCAGCTTGCCTATTCCGATTTTCAAAGACTGATAACCCGGTCTGTCGAAATTCTTACCGCTTATCTTATCAGTAACAATCATATCTTCTGGCACATACTTCAATAATTGTGTTATCTGACGTGATAGGTTCTGATCCGTGCTTGACACCCTAGCATATCCTACTTCTTTACTCATTCTATTACCTTCTTTCTTTGCTTTATCGTTTGTTTAATACTATCACATTTACAAACGTTTGTAAATAGTCGAAACAGTATTTATCAAACACATTATTTTGAAATTATGCCACTGTTTGAAAAGGTAGGCTTTTGCAAACGGACACGGCAAGCAGAAACCAGGGGCAAGGCAGCAAGACCACCGGGGCAAGCCATCCCCACACCATACCGCCATAGCAAGCCATACCACACAGCAAGGCAAGCAACCGGACAAAAGAAAAGAGTGAGGACTTAACCCCACTCTATCATTAAGCTGTGATACACTGATATGTTTTCATTTCTTTTACAACTTCTGAACCGTATCTAGCACGAATATCATTCATAGTAGTTTTGCCGTGGCTTCTGGTCTGCTCTTCCGGATCATGCCAGTACCACATCTTTTTCTTACTTGCCCAGTGGAAACCCTGGGATTTAAGCTCGTCCTTGCATCCGTATGTGTTGCCGGAAACCCAAACCCAGGAACCGCAAATTTCGATTTCGATATTAAGGTTGATAATCGCATTTATAATAGCACGGATTTTTTCATCTGCTGCCATGTCATAAGTTTTTGCCCCGGCTGCTGTATCGCAAGCCTCTAACTGTCTGAACCGGATTTCATACTCAACATTGATGATCTTGATTATCTCGGAATCTCCGCCGTTATCCGGATGATTTTCCTTCACTAATCTTCTGTATTCTTTTCTTAATTCTTCCAGTGTTCTTATATTAATGAAATATGTCATCGCTTCAATCTCCTTTGCATTTCTTATCTTGATAATATTATATATCTAAATTTTAGATATATCAATAGGCATAATAACCAAAATATCTAATTTTTAGATACCATATTTTGTAACTAATTTTTAGATACTTTTTATTGACGTATCTAATTTTTAGTGATACAATAAAGACAGTTAAAGAACAGCAAGTGATTACCGAAGGACAAGTGATCCGCAAGGATGTACGTAAGAAGGTAGCATAAGGGTGAGAACGGATAAGGGGATAATGAGATGGTCGAGATACCTTAGATAGCTTTAAAGCCACTCACCACTTGCTTCTTATTTAAAGAAAAGGAGATTGAATATTATGTGTAAAACAATGGTAGAGCTTAACAAAGTCGTTGCAGATTATAGAAGCCTCAAAATCAAGAAAGAAAAGCTTGAAGCTGAATTAAAGGCAGCCGAACAGGAAATCATCTCCTATCTGGAAGCAAACGGAAAAGATTCCGAAATTGGAAATGATTTCAAGATTAAATACAGTTCTTGCACCAGGAAAACACTGGACAACAAAAGATTGGAAGAGGATCTCGGAAGTCTCGAAGAGTATTACAAGGTGACAACTTACGCAAGATTAACAGTCAAATAAAGTCGTTTGAGCGACTTAAAATAGGCTTTAAGCTCAAAGCGTTCCGGCACTGCTGCCGGAGGTAGCAATCAAAAGGAGGTACAGAAATGCAGAAACAAACAGTTTCTTTTGCCGTTGAACAGCATAATGGCGTTGTTACCAGCATAGGGAAATCATTCATTGAAACACCACCAATTAGATTTAACGGTGGCGCAATCAAATGGTTTGATGATTCGCAGCTTATCAAAAAAGAATACAAATAGAAAAGGAGATCAACACATGATTATTGAAGTATTAAGAGCAAACAACAACACAGTATTTTACAAGGCTTTCACCGCTGAAGAAATTGTTAGCGGATTTAAACCGGAATTTTTGGGACATGAAACTATTGACGAAACCGGAATCATCATGAACAATTATCTCGATAATGCTTCCCAAGATGTCCAGACAATCATTTTTGTAAATCTCTTCAAAGAAAAGCTCATTTGCGCCAACTACTACAGAGAAGAGGATGAAATGATTTACCGTGATATGCCAGATTTCAGATATACGCCGGAAGATTACCGGGCATTATATGAATTAGTTACAAGTGTATAAGAACATTGTGGAGGGTGGCACTGCTGCCCTCTTTTTCTTTTCAACCAAGCAGAAAAGATATATAATGATTCCAGGAGGTGCAAAAATGCTTGAATTCCTTTTTATCTTATTTCTCCTTATCGGCATAATCGACCTTTTTAAGATCCATAAAGCAAAAAAACAACACGACCGGGAAGCACCGGGAAGAATCGCCAGAAGAGCCAGGGACATGGAAAAATTGAAAGAGTTGCAGAAAAAGAAATATAAATAAGCTAGCAAAAATAATTGATTTCTCACAAGAAGCATGATATACTATCACTATAAATTAGATATGTAAAGAGGTATATTATGACATACGATAGAAATAAAAGAGACTGGGACAATTCCAAGAAAAAAGCAGCAAGCATAAACTACGATTATGACGAATTGACCGCTGCAATGAAAGCAAACGGCTATACAACATTTTCGATAAAATCCGGACAGGAAAAGGAAAACATAATAAATGCTTACACCTTTAACAAGATCTCAAAAAATTCTGCTTCTGTTGGTCTTGATGTGTTGGCAGCTCTCATGGACGATATGAATATTGAAACACTGCAAATCGTGAGAAATGGCGATACATTAAGTATCAAGGTTCCTGGAAATGCCACCAAAGGAGAAAATTAAAACCTATGAAAGTAATAGATGACTTATTGATCCGGCTTTATTCAATCATGCCGGAAAACCTGCTGCCGGACTTCTTCATTTCCCATATCGCCACAATAACTGAACGGCGCAAAAACCAGCTTCAAAGTGAAGTAATACGGCTGCAGTGGGATCTTATTGACCGCCAAAAACAGCTTGAAAAATTGCACGAAAAAAAATTAAAAAATCCCCCAAACCATATTGACAGATCTCGAATCTGTGTTATATTCAAGATGCTAAGAAATCTGATGCAAACCTCGGTTTGTATCTAAGAGTAAGCCTCCGGGTTTACTCTTTTTTTGTGTGAAAATGCCACTCTCATATTTTTGTTTTCTTTTTTTGCTTGGTCGGTTTATACCTGGGATTGTGGCACACTGCCTCTAATAGTGGGAAGATACAGATTTATTTACAGAGTGTCAGCCAGATGGTATATAAGAGCGCAAGAATAAATCTGACACGATACCAAAGATGTAAATAGGCGTGTGGATTTTCGCAAGTTGCTATATATATGCTATTTGCAAAAAACCACACACTAATTTAAAAGATATATATATTATTATATATAATACTCTATATTTTATATAATATATATATTTATATTTAAATATGATCTATACGTTAGTATAGATCATATAAATGATATGCAAACACTTGTGTGAAGCATAAACAATGCCGCTTGATACAGTGTATATCTGCCACCCTTTCCGGCATTGTTTCTATACTCACATTTTCAATGTTCGTATTTTTAATAACTTTTTTTCTTTAAAATTTCTTTTAACGAAATGCGATTTTTTCAACCTCTGCAATACGATAACCAACGGTATTACAGAGATTTCACAAACACCATTTTGGGAAATCATTCTTCCCAAAAAATTTTATTTACTTTTGAAAATGTGCTTATTTAGCTGTGCTATCGTTGCAGATTCGCCCATCATTCTATTTTCTTCGACTGGCTGCAACTCTACCAACCAACAGAAAAAAGAAAAGCAACATGAAGTCGTGCGCTTTTCTCTTGAGTTCTGCAAAATTCGATGTTATACTATCCAAGTATAATCCAGAAGCCGGATGCAAGTTTCAGATTTATGTTGCCCTCCAGTCTTACGAAAGGAGGGTGATGCCCATGAACACGATGGAAGTTCTTACTTTACTGTTAGTAGTTTTTACGGCATTGACCTACATAGATCAGCATAAAAAGAAATAAGCATCCCCAGTCCAAAGTAGATGCTTAAATCTTTTTGATTTAACTTCACAGAGGGCAATCGGATCTTGCATCCGATCATCTTCTGACTTGATTATACACTAGGGCGTTTGATTTTTCAAGCGTCCTTTTTAATTTCCGGGCTTTCAAATTGTCAGACTATTTGTATTAATGTTTGACTATTTATTGAATTATCGCACAATTTTGTATAGGATTTCGCAGCAGTATTATTGTGTAAAAATCGCATTTGCTCTGTAAGGCGTTTATTTGCCGTTTTAAGGCATTTTGCCACTTAACCTATAACTAATACCTTTTTTCTCTTTTGGTCGTTCTATGGTCATTCTACGGCTTTCTTGTGGCGAAATATGCGCATAAAAATGGAGGTCACGACTTTATGAATCGTAACCCCCAAAAGGAAAAATAAGCGTAAAACTTAATTAAAGTATTTGCTCATGACTGAATTCAATACTTCTTCAATGTCGGCTTCTGACTTCTGCCAAAATCCCGGCTTACCAAGTATTCCATATCCGCCACTTTCTGCGACTGGCAGCAGGGCAGACATAGACACTAAATCACGACCTGTAGAATAGTTGTGACTCTGGTCGAGATAAATTGAAAACGATGCGCTATTGCCGGATGACTTCAAAGGTGTGAATTGTGGCGTATTTCCTAAAGCTCCGGTTCTCTGATATACAACAGGTGATCCGCCACTATAGAAATCTTGCACATCATCTTTTGTTCTTTTGTATGCTTCTTTCTGTACTTCTTGCATAGCCTTGACCATTTGACGTTGCAAGAGTGATTTTAATTGTGCCATGCTTTTAACGACTGGCATTTTTACACCTTCCTTTCTTTGAAAGAGAGGGGCAAACGCCCACTCTCTCAAGTTTTAAATCCTGCACTTCTCGCATCTTTCGCAATCGTTTTCATAGTATAGTCGTATGCACCCTTATAAAATGTTTTTGCAAATTTATTTAAGTCAGTGACAACCGTACTATCAACATTTCCCTCAACATTAAGCAGACTATCGTAATGCTGATTGATTGTATTTCCGGCTTGTCCGGTACTTGCACGATTATTCAACTTTCCAATCAAATTGCTGATAAAGGCAGCAGGATCAATTTCGCCCCACGCAAACAGGTTATCTGTTAAATCCGCCGGAACGACACCATCACCCTTTTTAATTCCTGCCATGATAGCACCATCAGAAGGACGCACAATCATTTCTGTTCCAAGCTCGTTCACCCATGCTTCCTGGGTTTTACTTGCCCGGCGTGTTCCTTTTGCATAACCTTTTAAGACACCTGTAGAAACCGGATCAACGCCGAAATGACGTAAAAGCTCATTCAGTGTGCCGTTAATGGTCGCAGCGGATGAAGCAGTCAGAGCATTTGCAGAAGCCATGAGTTCGGCTATTTTATTGAGATCCATAGATATTTCTTGCCATTGATCGTCAAATGTATCTTGCAAAGTTTCTTTCATGTCATCTAGGCTATCCTGTGACAACTCAAATATATGCTCATTGATTGTATCGTTTAGATCTTCCTGGTTCTGTTTTAACTGGGCTTGAAGTGTGGCACGTTTCGCCTTTGCTTCTGCCGTTTCCACGCCTTCCAGTGCTGCAATCTGTGCTTCTAAAACCTGTATATCTTTGGTTTTTGCCTTGATAGATTTGTCATAGTCATAATAGCTTTTCTTAGCAGAAAGTGCCTTATTTCGTGCATCTATAAGTTTAAATAAACTATCTAATTCGGATTGTGCCATGTCCTTATACATATCCATAATCTCATTCATAGCAGACTTCATACTCGATGCAGAATCTAAAAGCCCTGACTGCAATTCTGCTAGTTTACTTTTATATTCTTCTTGAGTATAATAACCCTGTACATATAAATTGTTGAGATTTTCAATATCAGAAGAATAGTTTTGAACTTCTTGCTGAGCGTTTTCGTACTCACCGATCAGATTTGCGATCTGAGAAATTGCATAATCTGTCATATGACCATTTTCATCAAACAACATATCATCATCAATCAGATTCTCAATTCCGGAAAGTACATCGGCATAACGTTTGCAAGAGTCATGCGCACGTTCAAAACTGCGCCACAATACATCATCCCTCATATCCTTTTTAATCTGCGCACTATCAGATTTAATGCTATTTATCTGTGAACCAAGCTGATTGTATTGGCTTAACCATTCATCAACAGTTTTACCACCATAAACACTATTTACATCTGACAAGGCTTTTAAATAGTCTTGATAGGTTTGCGACCTCTCTGACTCAAGCTGAGTGATTTTCTTTTCATTATCTGAGATTTGTTGCATATAATCAGAGCTTGTCAAATCCTCACCTTGCGCCGATTTTAAGTCAATATTAGATTTATTATAATCAGCGATTGCGTCAAGACTTTCCAGCAGCTTTTCAATTCTTTCATACGGAAGATTTGCAATAGAATTATTCCACTCTTCCTGTGATTTTTGCGCTGTCCGTATAGCACTATCATTTGACTCTATTTTAGCTTGTAATTCTTGAAATTTTGCAGAATTAGTTTCTAAACCGGATTGTTGATTCCGGTATTCCTCATTTTGCCTTTGCAGGTTATCTATCTGAGAATTACCGTTACTAATCAACTGCCGGTATGTCTCTGCCGTGGCAGCTATACCTTTTGTTTCATTTAAACTCAAAGAATCTTGGAGCGTATCAGCTTGTGCTTTAAGCCGATCCATTGCAATTTCCAGTTTTTTAATCTCAATATTATTGAGTTCTGTTTGCAAATCTGATATAGATGCATCCGTTTTTAATATACTTTCTCGAAGTGCTTCCATTTGTGCTTGGGCAGAGTTTTTATCCTCTTCAGACATATTAATTGAATTTTCTTGATAAGCAGCTTCCAATTCAGCTAATTCCTTCTGCTGGCTTGCAAGCAAATTCTGATTTTCATTTATAACACTTCGATATGCAGATTTCTGAGCTTCCGATGTTTGACTATATCCTTTGCTTTCCCTATACGATAACTGTGTATTCAGTTTTGAAATTTTAGCATTGGTGATAGCCTGCTGCGATTCAAAACTTTGCGCCACATTATCAAATTTAGCTTTGGCATTTTCCTGGATAGCCTGAGTATACTCAGCTTGTGCCTCTGCCGCACTCTGATCCGCTTCGGCTTGCGCCTCCACCGCTGCATTATACTTATCAGTAGCAGTTGTGGCGGATGCGATTGAAGATTGATATGATTTAAGTGCTGCATTATACTCTTTAACCGCTTTCAATGCATTGCCAGACAAACCGGAAGTGCTTACCTCTTTACCAGCTTTAAGTGCCGATTTTTGTGAAGCAGACAGTTTTTTAGAATACTTGCTTAATGTAGCAGATGCTTTTGCATCAACTGACTTTTTCTTACTCTCTTTTTTTGCGTTGGCAGAATCCTTGGCTTTCTGCGTCTCAGTGAGATTATTATTCGCCTGTTGTAAAGCAGTTTGCCACACATCATTTTCCGCTTTCTTCTGCTCTTCTTCCTGATCCAGAAGATAATTCTTATATTTATATGATGGTTCATTTGCGTACTTCTTATGAACTGCCTGTGCTTCCTTCAGTTGTTCTTGCGCTGCATTACGGTTAGCGACTGCAATAGAATAAGCGGATTTTGCACTTGATGTGGCACTTTTCTTAGAATTCAGGTTAGAAAGTGCAGAATTGTATGCCTGGGCTGTTTTCAATGCTTTTCCGGAAAGCCCCTTGGTATCAATGGATTTACCAGCTTTTACCGCTGCTTTTTGGCTCTTGGAAAGCCCCTTTATTTTGCTAGCTGTCTTTTGAGACTTATCGAACGTATTTTGAGCTTTATTCTGCTGAGACTGAGCCTTTTCATAAGCATTTTGGGCAGAAGTTGCAGAATTATTTGCCGTATTAAAAGCACGTTGGGCATCGGAAACAATTTGATTTAAATATATTTTACTTCCACCAGCCACCGTATTAAGAGTCTTTGACAGTCTAGTGAGAGCATTTTCATATTTTGTGATTTTTGCCGCTGCCTGTTCAATCGGTATGTTATACAACTGATCGTATAAATCAAGCTGTGATTTCTTTAAGTCATCAATAGAATCTTTGCATTTTAAAACCTTCTCATAATAGGTCTGGTATTCCTTAATGGCGGCAAGTTGCTTACTGTCGGCATCATACTTTTTTATATCAAATGTTCCGTTTACTGTATCATCTCGTATCTGTTTAATGGTAGCTGACTTTAAACCTCCCTGTTTAGCAATCTTACCCATAAAACTATTGTAAGATGAAATTGCTTTCTCGTTTCCTTTAATCTCGTTTTCGGTTGCTGTAATTGCTTTTGCAGTATAGCTTTGCTTATTCTTATACTGCTTATCCACACGGCTACTCGAAGCGGTCTGATTATAGGAATAGCGCACCGCATTTTCGGCTTTTTCCGACCATTTTTCTGTCAAACGGTTAAGTCTTGTCAAACGGATTTCGGCAAAGTCAAACATTCCAGAAATCCATTTCTGAAACTTCTGAGCTGCAGTTTCATTTTTCTTTGAGCTACTTCCACCGTTAGAACTGCCTCCGGAACTACCACTGCTGCCGCTACTACTTCCACCAGTATTCCGATGCTGGGTACTATTGTATCTACTTGTTTGATTGACTCTAATACCACCTGTGACCATCGCAGTTCCCCAGGCTTCTGCAGTTCCCCGACCAGCCACGAAACCATATTTTAACAATGATTCAGATTGCTTGTGATTAAAGATAATGGAATTTTTCGGAATATCAACAAATTCTGCCCCAGTATCTCCGACTGTATACCACTTACCTGTACGTGGATCAACAACGATCTCTTGACCTAATTCGCCTACCAGTGTGCGACCACCAGCAGCAGTTCCCCAATTTCCGCTTGCATTGGCTGTACCTCCGGCGTGTGCCGTACCATTTACGCCATGACCGCCACTTGGAGGCGTGCCATTTGTCACGACATTATAGGTAACTGTTCGAGTAAGGTTTGATGGGTTATACATATCTACGGCACTGTGAATACATCCATATATTACATTTGCCGATTTATCTTCCGGTTTGTAACTGTCCGGCTTGCTTGTATCGGTATCGTATTTAACTGTTGCATCTTCATCTTCTGGCTCATAGGCATCAATAAGTGAAGAGTCCACGCCCATTTTTACAATAGCTTCTTCGTCCAATCCGTCAATATATCCCTGGATAGAATCAGCAGAGCTTGTGTCAATATTAAGAGTGGCTTTTACTTCTGGCGAAAGTCCTTGAATTTCACTTGTAAGTGATGCAAGTTCTCCCTCGGCTTCTGAGGTGTCAGCACCAACACTTGCTTGCATTTCGATTGTGTTTTGTGTTGCCTGGAATTCTTGGAGTAATGACAGTGCATTGCCTAATTCACCTGTTACGCCGCTCGTATCAACTGACATTACAACCGGAGCTGTAAGCAACTGCTTTTGTGCCACACAATATTGAATAACAAGATTAGCCTGTTCTACCTGTGAAGTATCAACTCCAGGTTGTGCTTTCAGATTGTTCATTTCCGCAATGGTTGAATCAAGTGTATCGCACGCCTTTTGAGCGTCATCAAACTGAGATACGTCCATCACTATTTTAAGATCTTCATTTCCTTCGATACCTCGCAAGGATTCCGCTGCTTCATTTGCAGCAACACCAAGATCCCCTAATGTCTGGATAGCCTCATCGCCCCAATCGAATTCTGCACCAAATTCTTCCATTTCTCCAAACATAGCTTGTACAAATGGCAGTGATAAACCTAAACCATCGGCAAAATCTTGCATAGTTTTCTGTCCGGCAATCACATAAGATTCACCGGATTCATCAAGCGTCATTAATCCGGCATCAACTGCTTTCTGGCAGAAATTAGCAATATCCAAGCCGTTGAAATTTCCGTTTCCGTCCGTTGTCAGATAATCAGAAATTTGATTAAGATAACTGTTTACGGCATCCTGATCCGTTCTATCCACACTTTCCGGAATAATAAAATCAATCGCAGCCTTATAATCTTCATTTCCGATACGACCGTATAACTCACTATCTTTATTATTCAGTGTATCATCAATGTGATTTATCGCTTGTACCGCACTATCAAACATATCGCCACTTTGGGCAGCAGATTGAGCATTGATCCAATTCTGATACGCACTTGTGGCTTCATTAATGGCAGCGGTCATAATATTGTACTGATTGCAATTATCTACAAGTGTAGAATTCTCAGCCAACAGAGAAGAAATACTTGCTTCAATAGATGTCCTCTGTTCGTCCGTGAGATTATTCGCACTTCTTAACTGTTCTCTCAGCTTTTCAATTTGTCCGGCATTTTCCAGATATTTGTTCTGATCTTGTGCTTTGGCAGCAGCTATTGTTGCTTTTTCTTCTTCTGCCTTTGCCTTGACAATTTCATTTACCTTTTCGGCGTTAAGCTGCATAGTGCCGTTGACGTATTCGAGCGCACTTCTGTAATCTTCCATGCCCTCTGCGTTGAAATCTTCCAGTGAAATTGATTTGCCAGTCGTTTGACCGCCTAATATATCTTGTACTTTTTTCGTATTCTCTACTAAAGAAGTAACGTTATCTTGCAGTGAATTTACATTTTCTTCCACTGTGTCAACAGCATTACTTGCCGTTGATGCAGTATCATCTATCAGTATTCCTGCTGCCACCAACATATTGATTAATGGCTGAATACTTTCTTCGGTTACATCATCGAATGATTCACCGCCGATAACGCCAAATCTCTGTGCTGCTGCCACCATCGAATAAATTGAATCGGTTGCGTCAGTCGTTTCTTTTCCAAAGAAAAATTCATCCTTAAACTGTGTGACAGTTTCGCCCAACTTTTTCAAGTTTTTGGAAGAGGCTTTTATCTCTGAATCTGTTCCAGCTGACAGCTCTTTGTTAAATTCACTCGCAGCAATTCCGGCATCATTAAGCTGACCTCTCAATTCATTTACTTGGTCAGCATAAGCAGACATATTTGTATTTGCGACAAGGCTGTTTATGGAAGAATCTATTTTATCAAAGTTGGCTGCCGCTTTCGTTATTTGAGCTTCATCACCGGATAAAATAGCATTGTTGTAATCTTCAATCGCTGCTGCATAGTCTCTGATCCACTGGGCTGCATTCTGGTTTTTGTTACCCGATTTAAACAACTCTGTGTCTGCAATAAGCCTTGCCTGTGCTGCTTGGTCGGCTAAATCTTTGTATTTATCAATAATTTCGTTTGCTTCGTCAAGACCACTTCCAGCATTTAACATGATTTGATCCATGAAGGATGTTTCGCCAATATCTTTTTGAGCTGCGGAAATATCTGTCATAAGATCATTTAAGACATCTTTTGCCTGTTCTGCATTGCCACGGAAATAAATATTCTGCTCTATCTCTTGTGAACCTTCTTCAACATCTATGAATTCTTTATATTTGCTAAGAATATCTTTCAATTTTTCTGATTCTTCCGAACCGTTGTTGAAGAATTGACCGAGATAAAAACCACCTTTACCGAAGAAGTTTTCTGCCACTCCCATTTGTTTTGAAAGTTGCTTTTCGGCTTCTGCAATTCCCTTTCTGTTCTCGTTTAAATATCTTTGTGCTTCGCTTTGTGACAACTGGTTTAAAAGTGCAATCTGCTGTTCAAGTGAACCGTTCACAAGATCAATTCCTTCGACTTGACCGGAATAGCTTTCAGCCAATTCATTCTGAATAGAAAGAAGCTCAGATTTCGCCTCGTATGCTTGCTGTTCAGTAAGAGTGCCAGACTCTAACTGTGTGCGCAATTCAACTACACGATCAATTTGACCTTGGATCGCAGATTCGTTACTTTCCCATGTGCTTCCGGCTTGCTTTGCACTCTCAACTGATTTGTCTATTGCTTGGCGATATGCTGTAATTGCTGCAACAAGCCCACCAACAGCAACAGAAGCTATACCGAGTGGCGATGTAAACGCAGTTGCAAATTTTGTCCAGTTGGCTGCTAATGCACCAATAACCTGCGCTCCCCCGGCAACTCCAAGTGCTGCTATTGCCCCTTGTACAATGCCAAGATTATCAGCTACTTTTGCAAGCGCAGTGGCAAAATCAAGCACGCCCTCTAACGCTTCATCTGGCAGAGCATTTGAGTAAAGTTCTGTCATTGTGGCAGACAACTTTTGCATTTTACCTTGAATGGAATCAGCACGTTTATCATTAATCTCCATTGCTGTACCGGATGAATTAAGGGCATCCTGTTCCAGTTGAAGTGCCTTGTTGTAGTTGTCCATCATGGCAATAAAGATATTCTTCTGTCTTAAACCCGCAGATTGTTCACCTATATATGAT
Organism: Ruminococcus sp. 5_1_39BFAA; assembly: GCF_964240875.1. NCBI lineage: Bacteria > Bacillati > Bacillota > Clostridia > Eubacteriales > Oscillospiraceae > Ruminococcus > Ruminococcus sp. 5_1_39BFAA. The sequence continues at coordinate 17,223 of NZ_CAXSVO010000043.1, forward strand.
TTTTGGGATTTATTGAGCGAACCCCAAACTTGATTAAGATCGTCTAATGTGTCAGATATATCTCTTAAATCCCCATCAGCATTCCTAATACTGATTCCGATTGACGAGTAGGCTTCTTCAGCGTTTGACATTTCCAAATCAGTTGTTAGACCGTCTTTAGATCTACTAATGCGGCTAAAAATCGTTTTAAAAGCATTTCCCAGTGTTGAGCCGCTTTGTCGTGTTTTCTCAGCTGTTGATGCTACAAGAGCTGCATATTTCTCGAAACTCATTCCAGCTTCATCTACTACACTACCAGATACGGAAATAGCTTTGCTAATTCTATCTATACCATCTGAAAAATCCAAAGAAATTTCTGTCGAAAGTTTTTCAATCGTGTCTGCCACTTGCATAGCCTGATCTTCTGCTAAACCAAACTGATTCATAATACCCTGTATAGCATCGGCAGCAGCAGAAGCATTCATATTGGCAGCGGAAGCAAGTAAAGCGGTCGGCGTTGCCTTAGTAAGAATTGATGCAGCGGATTCAGACTCATTCGCATAAATCGTCACAGCATCGGTTATAGTTTTTGTGTACGTGCTTAAATCCTGTGCAAGCTTAAGAGACTGATTTTTCAAAGAATCGAGTGCAGCTTCATTCATATTGGACATGGTCATTTTTACCAATGTCATGGCACTATCTAAGTCTGTCACAGCTTTTGCTGCTTCTTTCGCCTGATCTGCAATTCCGTTAAAAACGTCATATTTTAACTTTGTTGCTGCTATCTCTTTAAATGAAATGCCAAGCGCATTTGCATTTTGTTGTGCTTTTTGAAGCCCACTATTTAAGTTGTCAACGCCACTCCCTTTTGTATCGACATCAATAGTCATCTTCTTATTCTGCGTCAGCTTTTGTAGCTGTGCTTCGGCTTTCGATGTATCGACCTGGGCATTGATAATCGCTGTAAAATCGCTCATGTTATTCCTCCTTTAAATAAAAAAGCACCCTACCAGTTAAGGCAGAGTGCTATTTATGCTTTTTGTTTTATATTTGGCTGTGTGGTTTTCTCCCACCAACACCAAAAAAATGTATTAAAAATAGGGTTTAATCCCCACTTTCGTTATAAAAATACCTGTATTTGTATTTAGATTGTCGCATTTTTACGTGTTTTTTGGCATTTATCCCCCACTTTTTACCTAAAACACGGCAAACAAAGATTTGTGTTTTATTGTATGATAATTGTTTAAATTATCTGACTATTTAATTGTTCGGGGATTTTTCTATATAGGGAGAATTATTTTCTGATGTCATAATCCCCATTTCCATTTCCCTTTCCCTCAAAAAATCTTCAAAACTCACCCCAAAATGAATATACTTAATTCTATTTTTGTTATATTCTTCTTGCAGTTCTTTCAGCCTTGCTTCGGTGGCGGCTTTTTGGGTGGCGAGTGCGGCATCAAGGGCGGCTTGTCTCGTTTCTTCGTTTACTACCCAGTCATCACCACGGATCTTTTTTTGGAAACGCTTGCCGGGCTTAAAGTGCATTACTCGGCGTGGGGCAATAGGCATACATTTCTTGCGGTGAAAATCGTACACAACACCAGCTTTGCGCTCACGGGCGGTAAAAGTGCCAAAGTCATTTACGACACATTTCCCATCACGCAGTATACCATCCTCTATGATTGTAGTCAGGCAGTTAATGCAGTCCTTGGCGGTATCATCTTCCATATCCATGATCTCGGCAAATTTCCCAACGAGTTCCCAGTAATTCATTTTTCATACCTCTTTGTAAATATCTTCCATTTCTTCTATTGTTTCGTGCAGCTTGCGCATCCACCTATGAAGAGCAAATTCACAGTTTGAAACCTCTTCTTTCATGCTGTCAATAATCCGCTGTCTGGTGGCTTCTAATGCCTCTATTTTCTTCTTTTGGTCGTTATTCATATTAACTTACACCCCCAAGTAAAGTGGGCATTCCTCGACAGTCAGGTGTCTTTTATCGCCACATAATACCTTATAAACGGCAATCAGCTTGCCCTTTGACATGAATAACAGCAGCTTCAAATCGTATTTCTTGCTGCCGATGTTGTATAAGTTGGCTTCATAAAGTCCATCAAACTGCTGATTTAAAAGGAGGCTTAATACTGCCTCCTTCAATACCGCTGCCAAACTCGGCTCTTTGTCGCACGTCATGTCAATGCGCTTTCCTGCAAACTCATAGTTACTTCCTGTTTTCTTATATATATTCAATGTATATTTCATTATAATGTCACTATTACATCAAGTCTAAAACACTCGACATCGTGAGCCTTCATCTTGTCGCTGACATAATTGATAGCTTTCGATACATCCGGGATAAATCCTTTCAATGTAACCACGTCAACGGCTCTTATTCCTTCGAGTAGCATATCAATGTTTTCCTCTGTCAAGCTGCCACCTGTTCCGAATTCCAGGACTAAGTGACCAAGACGGACTCTTTCCTTTTTCTCCTTTCTGATTTCTTTTTCTCTTTGGTTGTTTTTTCCAAATTCATTCTGATCAATGTTTCTTTTATTCATGCTTTCATTCTCCTCTTAAAGCGTTCTTTTTCTTGCTTTCTTTTTTCTATATATGTCCAAAGTTTTACCGTAGCGTTTTACTCGAATATTGATGTCAACTGCTTTATTCCCACGCTTAATAGTGCGGTAATAATACATGTAACGACCAACAATCAAATCAGCTTCTTCCCTAACGATGTCAGCTAACTGATACGGATCAATACCCAGTTCAAACGATGCTTCGATAAACTCATATCCTTCATATTTATTATTTTCATAGATAGCGACTTCTGCGACTGCATCAATCACCCTATGAATACACTTCGGGGCGTGACCAAGATTTTCGGCACGATGGATAAATGGGATTCTCTTCTTTTTGTTTACTTTTTCAAAGTGATGTATCTCAATCACATCACCTTCCCTTATCCAGTCCGGCACTTCAAGAAAGGCATCTGCCACCATCTTGTGTATAGCGTGTTGGGTGGCGATTCTCTTGCCTTTAATCGTATTTCTGGTGATTACATACTCATATCCGTTTCTAAAGAACGTTTTTATCACACACGGCTCATTTCTCCTAAACGAAATCAACCGTCCGAAATTAGATATGTACCATCCCTTTTGGCTTTTAACTGGTGTAAATACTTCACCTGGATCAACTAATCCCCCGATCTTCTTCAGATCTGCATTTGTTAATTTCAAATATTCTTTCATTTCCTTCTAGCGGAAATTGATCTTTTTCTAACTTTTTATCCTGACTTTTTCAACTTTTTATTCAACTTTCCTTCTCCTTTACTCTCCTATTAATCTCATACTGTTTCTTTCTTCCCTGGGCGATATAAAGCCCAGCTTCTCTTGATATTCAACGACTTCATTTAATGCCTTTAAATGTTCTGCTTCTGCATATTTCGTATATTCCTTCAGACGTTCTTGAATGTTCTTTACAGCCTTTTCTATGCCTAATAGATAAAACATACGGTTAATTCGTGAAATCTCTTTCTCTCCCCGATTAAGGGCATCTGCTGACATCTCAGAAAGCACATCCGGCAGTTTATCTTCCGGCACATCATCAATTTTCAAAAATGATTTCAAATCAAGCATTTCTTTTCTGAAATTTGTATTATCTCTGTAAATCAAATCTGATATATGTTTATAATCATAGCGTACTCTGTTATATGAACACTCTTCTCCTTTAGTCACCCAATAGCAGAACATATCACCGATTACTTCCGGCTTGTTTTCCTCTATAGCTTTTCTAATAATTTGTACATCTTTGCTTTCTTCCATTTTCTTTTCTCCTTTAAAAAGGGGCAGTCTTTGCGACCGCCCCATATAATTTAGACTCTATGTTCCATTACTGCATTACATCTTTCTCGAATAATCTGTTCTTTCCATCCAACATAATCATAGAAATTAATATCATTCATATATGTTGATGCTCCTTTAAAATAGCATTTTTTAGATTTTGTTGCCTGTCGTCAGGTTGCTCTGTATACTGTCATTATC
>NZ_CAXSVO010000044.1:0-20938 GCF_964240875.1 Ruminococcus sp. 5_1_39BFAA
GCCCTTTAAATGGACTTATAAAGGTATACCTTTGACGGTTTGATATTGCTTAATTATTAATGCAATGCTGTACTAGAGTTGCTAAATGTATTGATAACGGTCCAATGGAAGGCTTTTGGGGAATCCTAAAGAGAGAACGTTACTATGGCAATAAATTTAATAATCGCGAATCTCTTGTGGCTATGATCAATAATTATATCGAGTATTATAATACCAAACGATTACAAAGAAATCTGGGAGTATTAACTCCTTTTGAAAAATACGAGCAATATATATTGGCAGCATAAAAACTGCCACCAGTTATGCATCTGGTGGCAGAAATAATTTTTATTTTTTTAATTGTCTACTTGACGGGAAGCAGTTCAATACCGGAGACCGCTATCTTTAATCTTTTTTATAAAATTTGGTTTCATATCCATCGCCTCTAATCTGGATGTCAGGCCTCCAGTCTGGGGATCTGCTCATGATACCGCAGATGGATTTGTAATCGACATTCTGACTACATTCGATGATAAGCTCATCATGGACATGACCACAAATAAAGCAGTGGGAGAGGTTACGCATAGCAAAACAGAGAAGATCTCTGGAGACTGCCTGCACAATGTTCTCAACGAATTTCGGACCGTAGCTTTCGATTCGTTCCCATTTCTTAGTGGAGCCGATACCTTCATAGGTTACGGATTCACCGCCGAATCGATTTTCTCCGATACGAGGCTTGACGTAGCTAAGAGTTCTACCAGAAGGAAGTTTGATGAAGAGTATCCCACTTCGACAGAGGAATTTGATTCCGTTTACCTCTGTAGGAATATTCATTTTTATAGTAGTCTTTACGGCATTATCCACATTCCACCAGAAAGCTGTAATATTTGGATTGGAAGCACGCCAGGAGTCAACCAGTGGCTGCAGTTCATCTTCCATTAATCCCATATCCAAGGCTCCCATGGAAATAAGGGCACCGATAGAACCACCATATCCTAAGGCGAGTTCAGCGATTTTACCCTTTTGTCTGAGGTGTGAGTTTACGCCATGCTTTTCTACAGGTACGCCAAACATCTGGCTTGCAGAAGCACAGTAGATATCTTTACCTTCTGCAAATACTTTGGAACGCCAGGACTCACCGGCAAGGTGTGCCAGGACTCTGGCCTCGATGGCAGAGTAGTCAGATACTACAAATTTGTATCCCGGTCTTGCAATGAAGGCGGTACGAATCAGCTGGCTTAGTGTATCAGGAATATCATCATAAAGTAATTCGAGAGTTTCATAATCACCGATACGGACAAGCTCACGAGCTTCAGCCAGGTCATTCATGTGATTTTGCGGAAGGTTCTGTAACTGGATTAAGCGTCCGGCCCATCTTCCTGAGCGGTTGGCTCCGTAGAACTGAAACATACCGTGAGCCCTGCCATCCTTGCAGACGGCATTCTGCATTGCCTGATATTTCTTTACAGAGGACTTAGCAAGCTGAAGCCTGAGTTTAAGTGCAGCAGCCACATCACCGTCGGTATCTTTTATCATAGCTGCCACATCTTTTTTACCAAGGGATTCAGCCTCAATGCCGTTATCAGAGAGCCACTGCTTCATCTGAACTACTGAGTTTGGATTATCAAGGTTAGTAATATTCTGCATAGCAATCATAAGCTCTGCTTTGGACTTTTCATCAAATGCAATAGCATTTTCTACCACATCCATATCTAGCATGATTCCGCGGTCATTGATTTCCTGGTCGAGATAGTATTCTTCCCATACGAAGTCAGGAACCGGGAATTTAGATAATCTCTGTTTAATCGCCATTTCTACGTCAACATCACGTTTGTTATAGGTTTTGAAGGTTTCCCATTTATCAGGGGCATGCTCTGGAAGGTTTCTGGTTCTGCCGCCATTTACCTTAGTCGGCTTGCAAGGGCAGCAGAAGTATTTGATGAGATCTTTGCCTTCCTTCATTTTCTGATCTTGTAGTTTAAGGACTGCACCGACACCTTCAAGGGAGAGCGGTAAGCCCATATAGGCTGACCATATCATGGTACACTTCCATGAGGCTGGATCCAGATATTTGGAAGCAGGATCTTCCGGAATACTGTAGCCTTTGAAATGCGCAGGGTGATGTTTTCTAAGCCAGTTGGATAAACAGATTCTTTCAAAATTGGCATTGAAAGCCCACTTTGTAACTGTATCATCAGATAATGCTGCAAGGATATCATCGGGAATGGTATCGCCACAGGCAAGGTCAAATACCTGTACTTCACCACCATCAATAGATACGCCAAATAGTAGTATTTCAAAATTATCAGACTCAGCGTATTTATAGGCGCCACATTTGGAGATATCAACATCGCTGTAGGTCTCTAAATCAATTGACATTTCTTTTATCATAATCTCATTCCTTTACAAAAAGGGCAGCAGCACCGGGGAGTACTGCCGCCTTGATATTAGTTTCCTTTTGGGTTCTGTTCTTTTGGCTGGAACCATTTTGCCTTTGGGAAAAGCCAGTGAAGGAAACGTTTTGCAACACCCAGGAACCACTTCCAGATTGCAGCAAGTCCCATTAACCAGAAACCGGCTAAGAAGCCTAAAAGGGATCCGCGGATAATAGCATCTAATATTTCATTAATAGAATCCATAGTCATAATATTTTACCTACTTTCTAAGATTGTCACAGGCGGCAGCAGTATTACCACCGCCTGCTTGGTTGTCATTGTTACATTTGAATTAATCAAGGAAATCGTCATCTTCATCGGAAGCGAAATCATCTTCAGCTCTGGACTTGCCACCAAGAGGCTCACCGTCTCTAATCTTCTGGAGATTATTAAGCCCGCAGGCGATACCTTTGTTACCATTGCTGTTGAAAGCATAGAGATTGATGGAAGCTCTGCCGTAAACACCGGAATATACTTCTGATCTCTCAAGGATAGGCTGACGGTCTGCGTCCACGATGCCAGGTGCAGAAGCACTGTTGGCGTTGATGAAATATGCATTTGCATAAGCAGGATCATCAGGTCGCTCTAAATCACCATCACGAAGAGGTGTCTTGAGAACAGAGAGGGCAGGAACAGTCTTGCCATTACCCTTAAGTTTGCTCTGACCTTCCTCATAGGCTGCTTCGATAGCTGCCTTGATCTTGTTAACGGTTACGGTGTCGGACTTAGGAATGATGAGAGAGACACTGTACTTCGGTGCGCCTCCGTTGATGCTCTTTGCATCCCATACATTCGCGTAGCTCCAACGTGTATTTACTCCTGTGATAACCTTTGTAGGATTCTGAATTTTTGCCATGATATTGGCCCTCCTTTTACTCATTAAAATCATCTTGTGCTGTATTCGTTGCCGGTCTCTTATCAGATTCCGGTACCAATGCTGGTTTACCTGGTGGCTTATATACAAGCTCACCTAATAGCTCTTCAAATTTCTTCTTTCCGAGCATTGTGCTCATGGCAGTGATGCCAAGAAGCTTCTTCTCATACGGGTCGTAGCCCGCATCTTTTACTCTGAATGCCACAGCGGCTTCATCAGTAAATTTTCTATTGGATCTGCCTTCAACGATTTTCCAACCATCGAAGTGGACACCGGACTGCGCTTGCTGTAAGGCATATTCTTTGATGTCATTTCCCCAGGAAATCATTTCATCCACCTTTGCTAAGATAGCGGCGATTTCTATGTCATCCAGGGTAGCTGGCATTTCAAAGTCATATTTTGCAAGCTCAAGATTGTATTCTGCACGCTTTCTGCAGGTGGCTTTTACCTTACAGAACTGACAGTGGTCACCGGCTTTGAATTCGCCTTCGCCTACATATGCAAGCTGTGCAGTAGGTGCCAGAATTTCATCAGCCCATTTCAGAAGCTCATCTTTGGAAATGGTGTAAGTACTGACGTTGTCACGTCTTGGTTGGAAGATGGTCATCTTAATCTGATTGATGTCATAGATATCACCGAAAGCTTCCAATGCACCTAAGGCGTAGCACATCATCTGGCTGTTTCCACCGTGTTCCTCATCGCCGGCGCTTACCAGAACACCGAGACCGTGCTTGTAATCGATAATCTGTAATACTTCATCTGCAACGATGACACAGTCACCGGTTCCAAAGCCGTTTTCAACCCAGCGGGAGAAGTCCAGTCTCTGCTCAATCATGACCTGTGGATCCTTACAGAATTCCTTGGCTGCTTCGATTTGTTCCAAAACATAATTCCTGTATTCCTCTGCGCAGTTTTGCATTTCAGCATCGTAGAATGTCAGGTTTTCTGTCGGATCAGTGACAGCTCTGCCAAGAGCTTTTTCCACAAGATAGGCGCACAGCTCATGACAATCGGTTCCCTGCTGTGCATATTCGGATGTTTGAACCGTAATATTGGCACAGAGCTTTGCACTTGGTGGGCAGGCTAACCATCTGTGGCTGGCAGAAGCGGAAAGGTATGCATGTTTAGGCATTTCCAATCACCTCTGCTTCCTTAAGAATGGCTGCATAGTCATCAGGATTTACCTGCTTTAACTGCTGAGCACCATATTTCTCAAGAAGCTCTTTGACTTCCTTCTTATATCCGGCGGCTGATTTGGAAGCGAGTACTGCACGAACATCTTCCTTAGTATAGGTAGGTTCCGGTGTTTCCTTTGCTTTAGCCGGTTCAGAAACCTTAGTAGCTTTCTTGGTTGACTTGGATTCTTTTTTTTCGGGTGCTTCTTCGGTAGAAGAGAAGATGTCTTTGATTGCGTTAGCAGTTTTGATCATTCCTTCGCCGCAGGCAATCATTTCATCAAGCACCTGCGATAATTCACTCATTTTGCTCATCTTGTTTTCCTCCATTTTCTGTATTCTGTTGTCTTAGATTGGCTGCCAGTCGTTTGGCTACAACACTGATTGCGATGAGAGTGTCAATAAGCTCTTCATCGATGGATGGTGTAGCCTGCTGGCTTTTATCAATCGTTTCTGTCTGCATCTGCAGCACCTCACTTTCTGAATGGCTTTCGTGCCTTTCTATCTTCCTAAGCGCATCTGGAAATTGTTTTTCCGGTCGGGAGCATATTTTTTTGAAAAAGTTTTGAAAAGAGCCAGGGCATTTTTCGCTTATATAAGGAAGCGATGCTGCTCTGGCTGTTGCTTTGTAAATATTTTTTTAATTCGACCGGAAAAGTGTAGGTCAAACCCGCTTAGGAAGTTAGGAGGATTTTATTCCTTACTTTATAGAAACGAGGTTTGAGATATGCAGGTAACGATTTTTACAGCAAACTGCATTGGTCAGGCCGCTAACTGTAGCTATCCAAATAAGGTGACAGTAGTCACGCCGGAGCAGCTTCGGGAGGCGGTGAAGGCAGATCATGTTTGCGCAGAGTACAAAGGAAACTATCGAGGTATTGGTAATTTCATTCGTTCAGATGTGATTGTCATGGATATTGATAATGACCATTCAGAGGAACCGGCAGAGTGGATTACAGCCGAGAAGCTGGAGGAAATATTCCCTGATATGGAATATATGCTTGCTTCCAGTAGACATCATCTGCTTCCAAAGGAGGGTAAGTCAGCCAGACCGAGATATCACATCTACTTTCCTATTTCAGAGATTACAGATGCAGAAGTGTACGGAAATCTAAAGAAGGCATTACAGAAGGAGTATTCCTTCTTTGATGGAAATGCTTTAGACGCAGCAAGATTTATCTTCGGTGCTGATTGTGAAGAAGTATTGGTACATGATGGCTGGATGACGATTGATGAAGAAATTGATGTCAGTCAGGTAGCTGAGGAAGAAGATTTTGATTCCGAGGATTCGGAGAGCACATCTGGTGGGCAGATTCTGGAAGGTAGCAGGAACAATACCATGAGTCGTTTTGCCGGGCGTGTGCTGAAACGCTATGGAATTACTGAAAAGGCATATGAGGCATTTTTAGAACATGCAAAGAAGTGTGATCCGCCGCTACCGGAGTCAGAGCTTAAGACTATCTGGAATAGTGCGGTGAAGTTCTTTAAGAAAAGTATTGTGAATCAGGAAGGGTATGTGCCGCCTGATGAATATAATGCAGATTTTGAAAGTGCTTCATTGAAGCCTGAAGACTATTCGGATATTGGCCAGGCAAAGGTGTTGGTTCGAGAGTATGGAAATGAACTGAAATATACCAGTGCTACAGACTTTTTAAGATTCGATGGTGAGTGTTGGCGGGAGGATAAGCAGATGGCGATTGGTGCTGTTGAGGAATTCTTGGATCTGCAGCTTCAGGATGCTATGGATGAAGTGGCAAGAGTTGAGAAGGCTTTGGAGGATGCAGGTGTACCGAAGGAATCTATCCAGGCTGGCCCGAAGGAGCTTTTAAAAGAGGTGGATGGAAAGCTGATTCCTTTGGTTTATATGCTGATGGGAGCCCAGACTTATTTGAAATTTGTGCAGAAGAGACGTGATTACAAATATATCGTGTCCGCGGCAAATACGGCGAAGCCGATGATCGCTATTTCTGTGTCGGATTTGGATAAGAACGAAAACCTGATTAACACACCTTATGCAACCTATGACCTTAGAAAAGGAATTGCAGGGGAACAGCCTCATAATCCGGAGAATTTGATTACAAAGATTACTGCCTGTTCACCTGGAGAAGAGGGAAAAAAGATTTGGATGGATGCTTTGAATCTGTTCTTTTGTAAGGATCAGAAGCTGATTGATTATGTGCAGGAGACTGTTGGAATGGCTGCAATCGGCAAGGTGTATCAGGAGCATATGATTATTGCTTATGGCGGCGGTGCCAATGGCAAGAGTACCTTCTGGAATACTATTTTCAGAGTGCTTGGCAATTATGCAGGAAAGCTTTCTGCTGAGGCATTGACTATGAATTGCAAGAGAAATGTGAAGCCGGAGATGGCAGAGCTTAAGGGAAAACGTCTCATCATTTCTTCGGAAATGGAGGAAGGTATGAGATTGAATACCGCTGTGGTGAAGCAGCTTTGCTCTACGGATGAGATTCAGGCAGAGAAGAAATATAAGGATCCGTTTTCCTTTGTACCGTCACATACATTGGTTCTCTATACCAACCATCTTCCAAAGGTAGGAGCCAATGATGATGGTATCTGGAGAAGGCTGGTGGTCATTCCCTTCAATGCAAAGATTACCGGTAAAAGCGACATCAAAAATTATGCGGATTATCTGTTTGAGCATGCGGGCCCTGCAATTATGAGCTGGATTATCGAAGGTGCGAAGAGAGCAATTGATAAGAATTTCCATACAACACTTCCGGATGTCGTAGAGGCTGCTATCCAAGCATATCGCGAGGACAATGACTGGCTGGGGCAGTTTCTGGAGGAATGCTGTGAGATTGATCCATCTTATAAGGAAAAATCGGGTGAACTGTATCAGGCTTACAGAGCGCATTGCATGCAGAACGGCGAATATATCCGTAGTACCACGGATTTCTATTCTTCGATGGACAAGGCTGGCTATAACCGTATTCGCAAGAATACCGGAGTACAGGTCGTGGGATTGAAGCTTAAGGAAGGACAGGATTTTTTGGAGTAAGAAAAAGCCCTTTTGTGTAGGTCGTTAACCTCAGTACATAAAAGTCCCTTTAGGAAGAATTTGAATAAATATCTGCTTAAGAGAGTTTTACGGAACGAGGTACTCGACCTGCACACCTGTTAAGAATGATGGAGGCGTGCGATGCGTGAAAAATATATTGAACAGAAATTAGTGAGAGAAGTTAAAAAGCGTGGTGGCTTGTGTGAGAAGTGGAATTCCGGTTCATCGGGCTGGCCCGACCGACTTGTTTTATTACCTGATGGGAAATTTGGGTTGGTGGAAGTGAAGGCGTCAGGAAAGAAACCAAGAGTTTTACAGGAGCACAGGCATGACCAGCTAAGGTCTCTTGGATATAAAGTATTCGTCCTGAATGATGCAGGACAGATTGGAGGGATTCTTGATGGAATACAAACCGCATGATTATCAGCAGTTTGCAATCAATTATATATTAGAACACCCGATAGCAGCCGTGATACTTGGGATGGGACTTGGTAAGACCAGTATTACGTTGACAGCCATCGAGCAGCTTATTTATGACAGCTTTGAGGTAAGTAATGTCTTGGTGGTAGCACCACTTAGAGTTGCGAGAAATACCTGGAGTGATGAAATCCATAAGTGGGATCACCTGAAACATCTGAGATATTCTATTGTTCTTGGTTCTGCAGCTGAGAGGAAAAGAGCTCTGGAAGCGGATGCAGATATTTACATTATCAACCGTGAAAATCTGCAGTGGTTGATTGAACAGAGTGGCGTGAAGTTTTTCTGGGATATGGTAGTTCTGGATGAGCTATCCAGCTTTAAGAATTGGAACTGTAAACGTTTTAAGGCATTTATGAAGGTTCGGCCAAATGTGAAAAGGGTAATCGGGCTCACTGGTACACCTTCCAGCAATGGACTGATGGATCTGTTTGCAGAATTAAAATGTCTGGATATGGGAGAAAGACTTGGAAGATTTATCAGCCAGTATCGTGTGAATTATTTTGTGCCAGACAGGATGAATGGTCCGATTGTTTATTCTTATAAGCTAAGAAATGGAGCTGAGGAACAGATTTATGAGAAGATTTCCGATATCACGATTTCTATGAAAGCCTTGGATCATTTACAGATGCCGGAGCTTATCAGTAATGAATATCCGGTTTATATGAATGATGAGGAAGCGAAGCTTTATGCGGACATGGAAGTGGATTTATTTATTCCTTTGAAAAAGGGAGAGATTACAGCAGCAAATGCGGCGGCTCTTTCCGGGAAGCTTCTTCAGATGGCAAATGGCGCTGTGTATTCCGATGATGGCGATGAGATTGTAATCCATGACCAGAAGCTGGATGCCTTAGAAGATATGATTGAAGCGGCAAATGGCAGACCTGTTATGGTAGCGTACTGGTTCAAACATGATTTATCAAGGATTATGCGAAGGCTTACTGAGAAAAAGATTCCTTTTGAAAAACTGGATTCTGAGGAAAGCATCAGAAAATGGAATCGTGGGGAACTGCAGGTGGCACTAATTCATCCTGCTTCAGCAGGACATGGCCTGAATCTACAGTCTGGTGGAAATATGCTGATTTGGTTTGGACTTACCTGGAGTCTGGAACTATATCAACAGACGGTGGCAAGACTTTGGAGACAAGGACAGACTTCGGAGACGGTGGTGGTTCAGCATATTATTACTGCTAGAACAATAGATGAGGATGTTATGAAGGCTTTAGCAAATAAGGATATGACACAAAACAGATTGATTGCTGCAGTAAAAGCGAGGGTAACACATGGCAGGTAAGAACCAATTTGAAGACCCATATGAAAGACTTGCGAATGCGATTATCCTTAGCGCGGTTGCTGATTACAGAGCCGCACTTAAAAAGGTAAAGCGCAATCCAAAGAGCAAGACAGCAATAGATGAAGCATTACAGATAGAGAAGTTTTTTAGAAGTTCGTGGTATCAACAGCTGACTTCGGTTGATGGAGAATTCTTAATCCGTAAGCTTCAGGACGAAATAAGACGATCAGAGTAAATCCGAGGAAAATAACTTTTCGGAGGTGGCTTATGACAGCTAAAGAGTATTTGAAGCAGGCATATCTGTTGGATAAGCAGATACAGGTTGAGGTTAAGGAACTGGAACAGCTTCGTGAGATGAGAGGTACAATTCAGGGATGTTCTTATGGAGAAAAGATTGGTACCAATCCGAATAGAAATCTGGAAGCGCCGTTTATAAAGACCATTGAAAAGATATGGGATTATGAGCAGAGGATTGATGCACAGATAAACAGATTGGTAGACCTACGTTCAGAAATCAATGCGGCGATTGAAAGTATGGAGAACCCAGAGGAAAGACTTCTTTTGAAATATCGTTATCTGAAAAACGAGAGTTGGGAAGATATTTCCTACGAGCTTAATGTGTCATACAGAACTGTGCATCGTATTCATGCATCGTCACTAAATAATTTTGTTGTACCGGAATAAGGTTGGCACACTTTGTCCCAACATGGCATAAGCATATATGTTAATATGATAGTGTCGAAAGTAGGACAAAACGAAGAGCCTTGAGGGAGCAATCCTTCAGGGCTCAAATTAGTAGGAGGTGCGTATGCCAAGAAGACCGAACATACCGTGTAAACATCCTGGCTGTGCAGCACTTATTCCGCATGGTCAGATGTATTGTGAGGAACATAAGCCTTTACACACAAATGACAGAGCTCATGCAGCAGAGCGTGGCTATGGTGCCAAGTGGCAGCGTGAGAGAAGGAAGTTCTTAGAGAGCAATCCATTCTGTGTGAAGTGTTATGAAGAAGGGCACATCACTATGGCTACAGTCGTGGATCATATCGTTCCGCATCGTGGAGACCAGAAACTCTTCTGGGATCGTGGGAACTGGCAGCCTTTATGTGAGCATCATCATAATGTAAAGACAATGACGGAAGATAGATATGTGGAATACAAGTTTTGAGAGTGAGGGTAGGGGGTATTTGAATCTCTACAGCCCTTAGGCTCCAAGACCGGCGCCCCCTCTTCTGTGCAAAATCGCGAAATGGAAGAGGGGGGGGTATCGTAGAATTTCAGTAACTGAAATGGAAACTAAATGAATAAAATGACATAAAATGGTAACTATAATATTGACTTTAATTCGTGCGTGACATATAATAAGCATGAGGTAGAATGACTTTTGTTGATTGGAGGAAGTTAATATGTTTGATGTGAATTCCATGATAGCTGCAAATATTGTAGCAATTCTTAAAAAACAGAATAGAAAACAAATAGATTTGGCAGGGGCATTGCAGACAAATAAACAGACAATAAGTAAGATGCTTAATGGTTCAAGAATGATTAATGCGATAGAACTGAAGCGTATCGCAGAGTTCCTGGGTGTTAAGATGGAAGAACTTACCAAGCTTCAGGGAGATTCTGTTGATACAGATATTGTTCATGCGTTCATGGGAAAAGTTGAATCAGAGGAAGCTAAAGAAGCACTTAATATTGCTGATAAGCTTTCAAACATGATTCTTTTCCATAGTCGAGTTAGAGATAATGGTATGGCTATGATGAAACCTTGGGAGGCATAATGGGAGATACTTTTTTTGAAAACTTGTTTTATAAGCAAGAGAAGCAATTTGAAAAAATAAATGATTTATCAAAGGCTTTTGCTGTAAATTACTGTGGAAATACCATTATTAGAGAATCTATTTTTGGCATAGTTTCAAATTATGCACGTAAGAGGGAACTGGCTCTTGAAGTGCTTCGTTATCCATTTAGGGATGATGAATTATGGGCGTTTACCTTTGTGAAGAAGGGTACGATTTTCTTGTGTGTGAATACAGAACTGCCAATGTGTAAGCAGATTTTTGCAACGGCACATGAGTTATATCATATTCATTGCTATGCAGAGGATATTAATACCAGCACTATTACATCAGGTTCTTTATTGGATTCAAAAACGGTTGATGAAGTAGCAGCTACGCAGGAAGATCTTGAAGCAAATGCTTTTGCAGGGTTGCTTTTGATGCCGGATGCCAGTGTGATAGAACAGTTTAAGATGTTTGGAATCTCAAAAGAGAATATGGGGATTGATGATGTGCTGATTCTTATGGATTTGTTTGCACTTCCTTACAAAGCAGTTGTATTGCGCTTAGTAGAGAGCGGTGTGATTACAGAAGAGAAGGCCAGAAATCTTTATCAAGAAAAAAGTGAAAGCATTGCAATCAGAATTGAATTGACTGGAAAAGCAGAACAGTGGCAGCAGAATAGTGGAAGTTTACTCCGCTATGGAAGTTTGTTGGATAATCTGGCTTTTAACTCTGAACACGAATTACTTGTGGATAGTAGAGAGGAATCTGATAGGGCATACTTGGAAAAAATTGGAAAGGAATTTCGGAATCGAAAATAAGGTGAGTATATGGCAAATGAAAAATATGCCTTGCTGGATACTGACTTTATATCCAAGATGCATTTGATACGCAAGGATGATCATAATAAATTAATAGACAAAATTATGGCAATGCCAGGTTATTGCTTTTATTGTCATAAACAGATTCAAGTAGAAATCATGCGTCACAATATAGCTGGGGCACCAGAATGGTTTCAGTCGAAAATTGAGTCAAAATCAATATGTATGTATGACGATGAAATGATACTGGATGAATTATCAGGAGTCTATGGTGAATGGGCTATCAGCGCATATGCAGGAATGCTTAAAACTGCGTGCGATGCATATAAAGATGGATATTTTGAAGAGAAGTTTGTTCTTGTGTCTCAAATGGACTGCCGCAGTATAAGTAGAGAAGATTTTTTGAAGCAACTGCAAGATGATTGTGACACTATCGGCGAGGGACAAAATCTCGGAGAACTGAAGTCATATGTCTTATTGCAAGTGCTGAATTTGAAGTTCGGTGAACAAATCTATGTCTTTTGTTCTGATGAGAAAAATGCCAGAAATGGTGTAATCAGTATAGGCGGAGCTAGATGTATTAGTGTATTGTCATCGTTTGTAAGGCTGAAAAAAGAAATTGGCTTTGCGAAAGAGGATGCTATGCCATACATCGATTCTTATATGAATACTTGTTTAGGAAAAGATCAAACAGCATTCAGGGTTCAAGATACTTCAAAAGAGAGGCGAATGTGCAGGATACCATGTGAGCAAGTATTTGAAGAGATATTTGATGGGAAAATAGATGAGTTAATAACTGGAAATTTAAAATACATATAGATATTCATCATGAGGATCGTGTAGAAATACATGGTCCTTTTATTTACACGAGTAGTGAGGAAAATACCATGCTTGCATGAGCATTTGACGAGCACCGCGATAACCCAAGAAATTGATTTCTTGGGTGTGCAGAAAATTAAGGAAGGAGGGGATTCCAGTGGCAGGAAGAAAGCCAAAGCCTACAGCGGTTAAGAAGCTGGAGGGTAATCCAGGTAAAAGAAAACTGAATACGAAAGAGCCAGCTCCGGCAAAGGGAATGCCTGACTGTCCGGAGTGGCTGCTTCCAGAGGCGAAGAAAGAGTGGGAACGACTTGCGGATCTGATGAACCAGATGGGAGTTCTGACCGAGGTGGATATGGCGGCATTTGCTGCATACTGCCAGTCTTATGCTAGATGGAAGGAAGCGCAGGAGCATATAGATTCTGAGGGATCGACCTTTGAAACGGATAAAGGATATCAGCAGCAGACACCTTGGGTTGGTATTGCAAATACCAATCAGAAGCTGATTCTACAGGCGGCATCCGAGTTTGGACTTACGCCTTCATCCAGGTCACGTATTGTGGCTGGTAGTGCAAAGGGTAAGGAGTCGGAAGATGAGATGGAGGCATTGCTTGGGGGTGATTCCTAATGGCAAAGGAACCAAGACCAAAGGGATATCCGAAGCTTAAGAATTATAAACCTTCCCAGTTCATGCTTCCGACTTCACATTATGATAAGAAGAAAGCAGACAGGGCAGTGACCTTTATTGAGAATCTTTGTCACACCAAAGGTAAATGGGCAGGAACACCATTCTGGCTATTACCGTGGCAGGAGCAATTGATAAGAGATATATTCGGGATTGTAAAACCTGATGGGAACAGGCAGTTCCGCACTGCATTTGTGGAGATATGTAAGAAAGTAGGTAAGAGCGAATTAGCAGCAGCTGTCGCTCTTTATTTATTGTATGCGGACAATGAGCCTTCCGCAGAAGTGTATGGTGCAGCGGCTGACAGACAGCAGGCATCCATCGTATTTGATGTGGCAAAACAGATGGTAGAGATGTCACCGGCTCTGATGAAAAGAAGCAAGCTGATGGGAGCCACCAAGCGTATTGTGAATTACAGTAATGCCGGTTATTATCAGGTGCTGTCAGCAGAGGTTGGCGGTAAACATGGATTTTCGGTAAGCGGTTTGGTATTCGATGAAATTCATACCCAGCCAAACAGGCAGCTGTATGATGTTCTTACCAAGGGCTCGTCAGATGCAAGACAAAATCCGCTTCACTTTATTATAACGACTGCAGGTAATGATAGACATTCCATTGCTTATGAGCTTCATACTAAGGCGGTGGATATCTTAGAAGGCAGACGTGTGGATCCGACTTTTTATCCTGTGGTCTATGGACTTAAGGATGATGAGGACTGGGAAGATGAAGAAAACTGGTATAAGGTCAATCCTTCTCTTGGATATACCGTTGATATTGAAAGACTCAGAGATGCATACAGGGAAGCAAAGCAGAACCCGGCGGATGAGGTTACTTTCAAATGGCTTCGATGCAATATGTGGGTGAGTTCAACCGTTGCATGGATTCCGGATGCGATATATATGAGAGGAAATGAATCAATTGAGGCGGCTTCACTTGAAGGAAGAGACTGTTATGCAGGACTTGACCTTTCAAGTACAGGGGATATTACAGCTTTAGTATTGATATTTCCGCCGAGAGATGAAAATGAAAAGTATGTGCTCTTGCCGTACTTCTGGATTCCTGAGGAAACCATACCTAGAAGAGTGAAAGCTAATTCAGTTCCCTATGATATTTGGGAAAAACAAGGCTATATCATGTCTACAGAGGGAAACGTGATTCATTACGATTTTATTGAAAAGTTCATCATGTACCTATCAGAGAAATATCACATTTTGGAAATAGCGGTGGATAGATGGAATGCGACTCAGATGATTCAAAATTTGGAGGGCGAAGGTTTTACCATTGTTCCTTTTGGTCAGGGATTTTCTTCAATGTCAGCTCCGACGAAAGAATTCTATCGCTTACTGATGGAGGGAAGAATTATTCACGGTGGGAATCCAGTGCTTAGATGGATGGCAGGTAACGTTGTTATTGACACAGATCCTGCTGGCAATATTAAAGTAACTAAAGCTAAATCTAAGGAGAAGATAGATGGCATTGTTGCCGCAATTATGGCGCTTGATAGATGTATACGTCAGGAAGGGCAGAGTGGCAGCGTTTACGATGAGAGAGGATTGTTGGTATTTTAAGGAGGGTGTATGGGATTTTTCAGTAATTTATTTCGGGGGAGGGATGCTCCTTCTAACAGCACAGCTGGAAGTGGATATGGATTCTTTATGGGGAGTACGGCTTCCGGGAAGAGAGTGAACGCAAGGAGTGCCATGCAGATGACTGCTGTGTATTCCTGTGTGAGGATTCTTTCTGAGGCGGTGGCCAGTCTGCCATTGCAGTTTTACAGGTATAACGATAATGGCGGTAAGGAAAAGGCGGTGGATCATCCGCTTTATTTTCTGCTGCATGATGAGCCGAATCCGGAGATGACTTCTTTTGTGTTCCGGGAGACTTTGATGACGCATCTGCTTTTGTGGGGGAATGCGTACAGTCAGATCATCCGGAATGGAAAGGGTGAAATTGTGGCTCTTTATCCGCTGATGCCTGACAGGATGACGGTGGACAGGGATGAGCATGGCAGGCTTTATTATGAGTATCTGGTTTATGACGGGGATGATGTGGACGGAAGAACCGGGACAGATCCGAAAGCAAATGGAAAGATCGTGCGTCTGCATCCGGCGGATGTGCTGCATATTCCGGGGCTTGGATTTGACGGGCTGGTCGGATATTCACCTATTGCCATGGCGAAGAATGCGATCGGGCTTGCCATTGCTGCGGAGGAGTATGGAAGCAAGTTTTATGCCAACGGTGCCGCTCCGTCAGGAGTGCTGGAGCATCCGGGGACTTTGAAGGATCCGGGCAGGGTGCGTGAGAGCTGGCAGTCCACTTTCGGGGGAAGCAGCAATTCCAATAAGGTTGCTGTCCTGGAAGAGGGAATGAAGTATACGCCGATTTCCATTGCACCGAATGAAGCCCAGTTCCTGGAAACCAGGAAGTTTCAGATTGATGAGATTGCCAGGATTTTCAGGGTGCCGCCTCATATGGTCGGGGATCTGGATAAGTCCAGTTTCAGCAACATTGAGCAGCAGTCTTTGGAGTTTGTGAAGTATACACTGGATCCCTGGGTGAGCCGGTGGGAACAGGCAATGGTCAGGGCTCTGCTGTCTGCGGAGGAAAAGAAGAAGTATTTCTTTAAGTTCAATGTGGATGGGCTGCTCAGGGGTGATTACCAGTCAAGGATGACCGGTTATGCCACGGCAAGACAGAATGGATGGATGAGTGCCAATGATATCCGGGAACTGGAAAATATGGACCGGATCCCGGAGGAGCTTGGCGGTGATCTGTATCTGATCAATGGAAATATGACAAAATTACAGGATGCCGGTATCTTTGCCGGATCTGGAAAGGGGAAGGATACTGGTGAAGAAGTTTTGGAACTGGAAAAAGAAAGCGGTAAATTTGGAAAGCGGACAGGAAGCTGAGGAAAGAATCCTGTTCATGAACGGAGTTATCGCTGAGGACAGCTGGTTTGACGATGATGTCACGCCGGCTCTTTTTAAGGATGAACTGAATGCAGGGACAGGGGACATTACCCTGTGGATCAACAGTCCAGGCGGGGACTGTGTTGCCGCAGCGCAGATTTTTAACATGCTGTCGGAGTATCCGGGAAAGGTTACGGTGAAGATTGACGGGCTTGCGGCATCTGCTGCGTCTGTCATTGCAATGGCCGGAACTGAGGTATGGATGAGTCCGGTAAGCATGATGATGATCCATAATCCGGCAACGGTTGCATGGGGCGATCATGCAGAGATGAAGAAGGCTATGGAACTTCTGGATGCGGTGAAAGAATCTATCATCAATGCTTATGTACGGAAAACGGGACAGAGCAGGGCGAAGCTGTCACATCTGATGGATGCGGAAACGTGGATGGATGCGAATAAGGCTGTGGAGCTTGGCTTTGCGGATGACATCCTGTTCCAGAAAGAGGAACAGGGCAGTGAAGGCGAAAATGGAGATTCAGGTGCTGGTCGTACAGAAAACGGGACGTCTGATTCCGTAATGTTTTCCAGACGGGCAGTGAATAATGCGCTGATGAATAAGCTGGAGAGGCATTATGGAAAGACTGGAAAATCCGTGAAAGATCAGGCAGGAATTGCCGCACCAAAATTAAATATTGTTGACACAGGGCGTTCTGCGGATGATCTGCGTGAACGCTTAAATTTTATCAAAAAATATATCTGAGGAGGATACGGATTATGACGATTCAGGAATTAATGGAGAAGAGAGCTAAGGTTTGGGAAGCTGCAAAAAATTTTGTGGATACCCATGAGAATGAAAACGGGGTGCTGTCTGCGGAGGACAGTGCAGCCTATGAGAGAATGGAAGCGGAGATTGAGGATCTGACAAAGGCGATTGACCGCCACCGCAAGGCTGAGGAAATGGAAAAGAACCTGAACCAGCCGGTAAACCAGCCGCTGACCGGGAAGCCTTATGCAGGCGGCCAGGGTGAGCCAAAGACAGGACGTGCTTCTGATGAATACCGCAGGGCAATGCTGAATGCACTGAGAAGCAACTTCCGCCAGGTTTCCAATACCCTTCAGGAGGGCGTGGATGCCGATGGTGGTTATCTGGTTCCGGAAGAGTATGACAGAAGACTGGTTGATGTTCTGAATGAAGAAAATATCATGCGCCGTCTTGCCACAAGAATCGTGACTTCCGGGGAGCATAAGATCAATATTGCGGCTACCAAGCCGGCGGCAAGCTGGATTGAGGAAGGCGGGGCACTGACTTTCGGGGATGCGACTTTTGACCAGAAGATCCTGGATGCACATAAGCTTCATGTGGCGATCAAGGTAACTGAGGAACTGCTTTATGACAATGCCTTTAATCTGGAAAATTACATCCTTGTCCAGTTTGGAAAAGCACTTGCCAATGCGGAAGAGGATGCTTTCCTGAACGGAAACGGAACAGGGAAACCGACCGGTATTTTTGACGGAACAGGCGGAGGACAGCTGATGACTACGCTGACTGCGGCTTTGAAATCAGATGACATGCTGGATCTGGTGTATGGCCTGAAACGTCCGTACCGTAAAAATGCATCCTTTATCATGAATGATGCAACACTGCCTTCCCTTAGAAAGCTGAAGGACAATAACGGTGCTTATATCTGGCAGCCGGCTTATCAGGCAGGAGAACCGGACAGGATTCTGGGATATAAGGTGGAGACTTCTGCCTATGCACCGAAGGACGGCATCGCTTTTGGGGATTACAGCTATTACAACATTGGAGACCGTGGAAACAGATCCTTTAAGCAGCTGAATGAACTGTTTGCAGGCAACGGAATGATCGGTTTTGTTGCAAAGGAACGCGTGGACGGAAAGCTGGTGCTTCCGGAAGCCGTGCAGATTATGAAACTGAAGGCAGACTGATTTTTTGAATAAGGGGACCGGCAGGGGAAGTACAGGCCTGCCGGTTCTGTTTTGAGGTGATGCAGTTGACAGTGACAGTGGATGAGATGAAGAATTACCTGCGTGTGGATTTTGAGGATGATGATGCGCTGATCGGGGATCTGATCAGGCAGGGACAGCAGATCTGTATGGATGTGGCAAGGATCGTGGATGAGGATGAGTTTGAAGATCTGCAGGGGACGAAGATTGCCGTGCAGTATGCGGCTGCCTATCTGTATGAACACAGGGAGGAAGCGGATCACCATCAGCTGGTGATGGATCTGCGGAGCCTGCTGTTTGGAGTAAGAAAACCGGGATTCTGAGGTGGTTGGTTTGAATATTGCATTGATGAATGAGAAAGTTGTTTTTCAGAAATGTTCTGTTGTAAAGGACGGGATCGGAAATCACAGGAATGAGTGGACAGAGGATTACTGCTGTTTTGCTACGATAGGCGGTGAGGGGCTTGCCAGTTCCAGGGAAGCGGAAACCGCAGGGACTGTGGTGGAAGATGTGGGAATGACTGTGACGGTGCGGTACTGTAAAAAGACGGCAGGCATCCGGTCTGTTACCCACAGGATCCTGTTTCGTGATCAGGTGTATGACATTGTGAGTGTGGATCATCTGAATTATAAGAAGAAGTGTCTGAAATTCACATGCAGGAAGGTCCGGAGGTGAGACATGGCAGGAGACAGATGTACAGTCAGCCAGATGGCAGATGTGATCATGGAAGGGCTGAAAGAGTACGCACAGCTTGCGGCGGATGATATGAAAAAAGCAGTGAAGAAGGCAGGCGCACAGGCGAGAAAAGACATCCAGGAAAATGCCCCTGTGAAGACTGGTGCTTATGCAAAGAGCTGGGCGGCGAAGACCACGAAGGAAACTGCCAATGCAATGGAGATCGTGGTGCATTCCAGAAACAGGTACCAGCTGGCTCATCTGCTGGAGTTCGGTCATGCGCTGAGAAAAGGCGGCAGGACAAGGGCATTTCCACATATTGTGCCTGCTGAGGAAAGGGCTGCGCAGACTCTGGAACGGGAAGTGGAGAAGGCACTGAGGTGATCAGGAGGTGAAAGCATATGACACTGGAAGAACTGGCAGGGATGCTGGAAAAGACTGGTTTTCCTTTCGCTTATGACCATTTTGCGGAAGGGGAAAGCCCGGATCCGCCGTTTATCTGCTATCTGCTTCCCGGCAGTGATAATTTTGCGGCAGACGGACGGGTATACTTCCGGATCAGTGAAGTAAGGATAGAGCTATACACGGACCGGAAGGATCCCGGGGCAGAAGCCCTGGTGGAAACAGTTCTGGATGATGCCGGGATTTTTTATAATAAGTCGGAGGTCTGGATCCAGAGCGAAAAGCTGTATGAGGTGCTGTACAGTATGGAACTGTAATGATTTGTTTAATGATGGAGGGATCATATGTCTGATAAGAATAACAAGGTGAAGTATAACCTGAAAAATGCGCATTACGCTTTACTGACGATCGGGGAGGACGGGGCGGTGTCCTATGCAGCACCAGTGCCGCTTCCGGGGTCCGTATCACTGTCCCTGGATGCCAACGGGGAGCCGGAGAATTTTTATGCAGATGGCATTGCGTATTATGTGATCAACAACAATATGGGCTATGACGGGGATCTGGAGCTTGCACTGATTCCGGAGAGTTTCCGGACGGATGTGCTGAGAGAGAAGCTGGATGCCAAGGGCGTTCTGATTGAAAACTCGGACGCAGAACTGGCACTGTTTGCCCTGCTTTTTGAGTTTGACGGGGATGTGCGCCATATCCGGCACGTGATGTATAACTGTTCGGCTTCCCGTCCGAAGATTGAGGGCAAGACCAACGAGGAGAAGAAGGAAGTGCAGACGGAAACGCTGACTATTAAGGCCACGCCATTGTCGGATGGAAAGGTGAAGGCAAAGACAGGGAATACTACGGATGCAACTGTTTATGCAGACTGGTACAAGGCGGTGTATCTGCCGGCTGCAGATCCGGCTTCCTTGCAGGAAGCTGATGGTGGAAAATCTGTTGTGAATGCTACTGGAAATGGAAAAGCACTGAGCTGAGGGGGATTCAGATATGAGCATGATGAAGAAGATTGAGATTGACGGGAAGGCAGTTGCTTTTAAGGCATCTGCTGCCATTCCGCGTATTTACAGGATTAAGTTCCAGAGGGATATCTACAAGGATTTATCTGTGTTGGAAAAGAGTATCGGGGACGGGGATCCGGAAAAGTCTTCCCTGGATCTGTTTTCCCTTGAGATGTTTGAGAACATTGCATATGTGATGGCGAAACATGCGGATCCGTCGATTCCGGATAATCCGGAGGAATGGCTGGATGAGTTTAACACGTTCAGTATCTATCAGGTTCTGCCAAAGCTGATCGAGCTGTGGGGAATGAACATCAGGACGGATGTGGAGGCTAAAAAAAACTTCATGCAACAGACCGTGAAATGACAACTCCCCTGTTTCTTCTCCGGTGTGTGCAGCTGGGGATTTCCATCCGGGATCTGGATCTGCTGACTATCGGGATGGTGAATGATATGTTTGTGGAGAGCAGGAACGATGAGTATAAGGGATGGAGAAAGGTTGCCACGCAGGAGGATTTTGATAAATGGTGAATTCACCATTTGTCCATTTATCAGCACCTTATAAAAATCAGCACCTTTTTCCAAATGTCAGCGTTTTAACTGAATTCAAGTCGA